>NZ_JAVJQN010000089.1:0-20419 GCF_040218245.1 Coleofasciculus sp. E1-EBD-02
GGGTGGGTTAAGCGGTATTCAATTGAGAGAACAAATCATTTAATTTCCTATCCGCTGTAACCCACCAAGTTATCGTTTCTAACCTACATTCCCTACATTCAAGGAATGCACCTGACGGATGCAGCAAGCCCATGCGATCGCTCTTTCGTTGATCCAGATACCTTGTGATAACACAGATGACACCGATTTAATCACATTCTGCTGTAGACTCACGGTTAAATGACACAGATGGACACAGATAACTGAATAATTCCTACCCCCATCGAATAATCCTGTCATCCTTTGCCCATTGAGAACTAACGCTTCAGTGTAATCAGTGCTACTAAAATCTCCCCTCCCCACCCCTACCGTTTCTATAAATCTGTGCAATCAGTGTTTCGTGCTGTGCTACCGGAAAAACCCCTCGACTGACGTAGCACACCTAATATTTATGATGGATGGTTCCTCGTAGGGGCGCACAGACGTGCGCCCTTTCCCAACGTGCGCCCTTGTGGGTAAATGGTGTCACTGACGATTATCCCTTCATAATCATTGCGATCGCGTCACCCATCCGATTATCCTTAGACTTGGGGTAAAAGCTTGAATGCTGTTAATTTGTGTCTGTGCCTTTGTATGGAGAGATAGCGCTGATGGATGAACAAGCGGCTGTATTACTGGAAAAAATTCGCCAGCAATTTGATTTTGGTCCCTATCCACGAATTCCCATAGACCGCTCCCCGAAAGATAATGTTAGCGAACTCTATATTCATAATTTTGTCACACCTTACTATGTAAAAAATCAAAAGGTAATAGATACTGAGCAGATAACAATTTTAGATGCTGGCTGTGGTACGGGATATGGAGCTTTAATTTTAGCCGAAGCCAACCCTGGGGCAAAAATTGTCGGGATTGATATATCCGAGAAATCCCTGGAATTAGCGCGTCAGCGTTTAAAGCATCATGGTTTTGAGCAGGTAGAATTTTATCAGCTCTCTATTTATGAGCTGCCTAAACTTGGTTTAGAATTTGACTACATTAATTGTGATGAGTTGCTTTACCTGTTTCCTGACCCAGCCATTGCCCTCCAAGCGATGAAGTCGGTGCTGAAGCCACAGGGAATTATTCGTAGCAATCTCCACAGCAAACATCAGCGCGTTAACTATTTCCGCGCTCAGGAAGCATTCCAAATGATGGGATTGATGGATAGTAATCCGGAGAATATGGAAATTGAAATCGTCTTAGAAACTATGAATGCGTTGAAAAATGGAGTTGATCTAAAAGCCAAAACTTGGAATCCTAAATATGAAGACGAAAACAAAAAAGAGGCCGTTTTAATGAACTATCTGTTCCAAGGGGATAAAGGCTACACGATTTCCGATTTATTTGCGGCGTTAAGAGGGGCAGACTTAGAATTTATCAGTATGGTGAATTGGTGGCAATGGGATTTGATGAAGCTGTTCAAAGAGCCGGACAATTTGCCCGTGTTTTTGGCAATGAGTTTACCCGATATTTCAGAGGAACAGCGACTGCGCTTATTTGAGCTATTACATCCCGTTCACCGACTGCTAGATTTCTGGTGCGGGCATCCTGATCAAGCTCAACCCTTTGTACCGATTGCCGAGTGGACAAATGATGATTGGCACGAAGCCCAGGTACATTTGCCTCCTCAGCTTAGAACCGCAGCCGTGAAAGAAGAAATGATTAGGTGTATTCGGCAACTCAACCCGTTTGAAATCAGCAAGCATCTACCTGTTACGGGAGAGTCAAGATTAGTAGATAGCACTATTGCTGCTTGTCTGTTACCCCTATTGGAGTCACCTCAGTCGATACAGTCACTGGTGGTGCGATGGCAGCAATTGCGCCCAGTGCATCCGGTAACCTTGGAGTCTACTACCCAGGAAGAGGCATTTGAAAAGGTTAAGCAAGCATTGACTGGGCTGGAGGAGAATGGATATGTGCTGGTAGAGCGTCAACCCAATTAATTTTTTCTTGAGATATGCTACATAACTCATGTTACATGACCCCACCTAAAGTTAGTATTAAACAATATATCAATGGATGATAAAAACACGGATTTATTAGAAAAAATTCGTCGCCAATTTGAAAATAGCCCTTATCCAATCAACCCCCTACATCATTCCACTAAAAATGAGCATTTATGGCTGTATATACACAATCTAATAACTCCCTATTATCTGAGAAATCAAAGAGTCATTGAAACGCCAGGGAAAGTTATTTTAGATGCAGGCTGTGGCACAGGATACTCATCTTTGCTCTTGGCTGAAGCAAATCCGGGCGCACAGATTATTGGCATTGACTTATCTGAAAAGTCAGTTGATATCGCCAAACAAAGATTACAGGTTCATGGATTTGAGAAAGCTGATTTTCATCCTATATCCATCGAAGAATTACCAAAACTTGGCAAAGAATTTGATTATATCAACTGTGATGAAGTTCTTTATCTCTTGCCAAACCCTGTGAGCGCCTTGCAGATAATGCGCTCGGTCTTAAAACCTGAGGGAATCATTCGCAGTAATTTTCATAGCGCCGTTAATCGCTTCCCTTATTTTCGTGCCCAGGGATTATTTAAAATGATGGGTTTGATGGATGATACTCCCCAAGACATGGCGATGGAACTGGTTTGTGAGACAATGAAAGCCTTAAAAGACCCAGTGCTGCTCAAGAGGCAAACCTGGGATGCGTCATTTGAAGAGAACACACATAATATCTTAACCAATTATTTGCTTCAGGGTGATAAAGGCTTCACTATTCCGGAAATGTTCTCTATCTTAGAGGCGTCTGGGTTAGAATTAATCAGCATGGTCAACTGGCGGCAATGGGACTTAATCAGCTTGTTTAAAGAGCCAGACAATTTGCCCGTGTTTTTGGGCATGAGCTTACCAGAGATTTCTCTACAAGAGCGGCTGCATCTGTTTGAACTCTTACATCCTGTTCACCGACTGTTAGACTTTTGGTGTGGACATCCCCATCAAGCTCAATCCTGGATACCTGTTACCGAATGGACGAATACTGACTGGCAGGAAGTCCGGGTGCATTTGCATCCTCAGCTCAGAACACCAGCCGTGAAGGATGAAATGATTAGGTGTATCACTCAACTCAACCCGTTTGAAATCAGCAAACATCTGCCCCTGATGGGAGTGCAGTCCTTGGTAGACAGTACCATAGCGGCTTGCCTGTTGCCACTGTTGGACTCGCCTCAGTCAATGTTGTCTCTGATAGCACTATGGCAGCAATTGCGACCTGTGCATCCGGTAACTTTAGAGGTGACAACACCACAGGAGGCTTTTAAACTCGTTAAACAAGCGCTGACTGGGTTAGAGGAGAATGGCTATGTGCTGCTAGAACGCCAATTCTGAGGGATAGGGAACCCGGAAAAAATTTTTTTCAGGCGTGATGATCGGAAATCTGGCAGAAGTGGGTAAGCTACGTTCAAGAGATAAACGTGAACCACCCTGCACCTCAAGGAGAAACCGCTCATGAAAACTGAACTGAAAGCCAAGTTCCTACAACACCTGAGCCAGAAAAAACAGGATGATGGGGGATTTACCCTCATTGAACTGCTCGTCGTCATCATCATTATCGGTATTCTATCTGCTATTGCCCTCCCTTCCTTCCTCAACCAAGCCAACAAAGCTAAGCAGTCGGAAGCGAAGCAGTACACTGGCTCTATGAACAGAGCTCAGCAAGCCTACTATTTGGAAAACAGCGCGTTTACAAGCCAAATTGGTGATCTAGGTCTTGGTATTTCCACCGATACGACAAACTATGAGTACGAAGCCGTCACCGCCGCCAGCGGTACCACGGTTACCAATGAGGGCAGATCCAAGAAACCTGCTCTAAAATCCTACGTAGGCGGTGTGTATCTAGGTGAGATAGCAGCCACGAGTGAGGCAACGACCCTAGCCGTCTTGTGCGAATCTGGTTCCGCTAGCCAAACAGCAGGTACTGCTCTAGCTACTAATATCAGTTTTACTGGAACTACGGGACCAACCTGTGTTGCTCCTTATCAATCCCTTGATAAGTAAGATAAAAACTCTAGTTGTGATTCGCTGTGTAAAGATCTAAAGTTTGATTAAGAGTGGGTAGAGTTCTCTACCCACTTTCTCTATCCCCTGCTCAACAGCCAGATAGCAACTGCATCTGTTGATTAGTTGAATATGAAGACTCATTCGGTGTTTTAAATTATGACTGCCAAGGCATTATCTGCCGATCATGCTGATTGGCAACAGCAAGCCTATCAGTATTTAACTGGCGGCGATTATCCCAAAGCAGCACAGTTCTATCAGCAAGGGATTGTAGCCCAGCCTGCTGTCAAATCAAACTACTGGTATTTGGGATTAACCTTCTTGCTCCAGGGTCAAGAAATAGAAGCTCAAACCACATGGATGCTAGGGATGGGGGAGGGTGAAACCGAGCAAATAGACCAGTGGACAGCAGAACTGGTTCAGGTTTTACAGGCACAAGCAGAACAAAGGCAGGTTGTTAAAGATTATCAAATGGCTTGGGTAATCCGCCAGCATATCCGAGAGATTAGTCCAGCCGATATTAATAATCTCTTGCATTTAATTGCTCTGTCTATTCAGTTAGAGACATTTACGGTAGATGAATTAACAGATTTAGGCATCCTTGAACTCTTACAGAGTGAGCAATCTGTAGATATCGACCCGGATTTGCTCCTGCAAGTGTTGGCAAGTGTTTTAGACGATGCGCCGTTAGCTCCGTCATCTTTTGAATTGGCGAAGGCTAGTTTATCTTATATTCGTAATGCTGAGGCGTTGATTGATCTATTCCTATCCGCCGCTTACGACATCGCTTTTTCGAGAGTGAAATATGAGATAGCCGCAGATTTTATAGAACTCTGTCTGCAATTAGATGAACATCAGATGGAAGCCCTTAGGATTTTGGTTACGTGTTACCAGAAGTCGGGTCAGCATGAACAGGGAATCAAAACGGCTAAATTGTACTACTCCTTGTGTCAAACTTTACCCGATCAGGTTTTTGCTAATTTCCATGTCCTGCGCTCGTTGATGGCAGCTGGGGGACAGTGGGAAGAAGCTGTTTTGGTCTTTCAACAGCAGGAATCCTTGCTGGAATCCCTGCTTGAGGAAAATCCTCAGAATCTGGATCGGGGTACGACGTTGCGATTAATTAATTCGACTTTCTTTTTTCCTTACTTTCGCGATACTCCCCAGGTTAATCAACGGCTGAAGAATCAAGTCTCTCAGCTTTGCCAGTCTAATATTGAAGCGTATGTTGATGACTCATTACCTCAGCCCAAAATTGCCGCGATTTCCCAACCGTTGAAAATTGGCTACCTATCCAATTACTTGAGAAGACATTCGGTCGGTTGGCTAGTCCGGTGGCTGTTTGAGCATCATCATCGCAACCGTTTTAAAGTTTATACGTATTTTTTGAGTTATAAACAAGTCAATGACCCGCTTCAAGATTGGTATATTGATAAGTCTGACCAATTTTATATTGGAGGAGCTAATGGTCGGGAGATCGCGGAAAAGATTTGCCAGGATGAAATCGATATTTTAGTTGATCTAGATAGCCTGACTTTGGATTTATCGTGTGAGGTGATGGCGCTAAAACCTGCCCCTATTCAAGTTACCTGGTTGGGTTGGGATGCATCAGGATTACCTGCCATTGATTACTATATTGCTGACCCTTATGTATTGCCGGAATTAGCTCAGGATGACTATAGCGAAAAAATTTGGCGCTTACCCCAAACCTATATTGCTGTTGATGGATTTGAGGTGGGTGTGCCAACTCTACGCCGCGACGAACTAGATATTCCCAGTGATGCCGTGGTATATCTCAGCGCTCAGACAGGGTACAAGCGGCATCTGGATACGGCACGATTGCAGATGCAGATTATTAAAGCTGTACCCAATAGCTACTTCTTAATCAAGGGATTGGGAGATCAAGAATCACTGAAAAATTTCTTTATCCAAATCGCAGCAGCAGAAGGGGTCAGTTCGGAGCGCTTACGTTTTTTGTCAATCACTCCATCTGAGGCAGTTCACCGGGCAAATTTGACCATTACAGATGTCGTATTAGATACTTATCCCTACAATGGTGCGACGACAACTCTGGAAACGTTGTGGATGGGAATTCCCTTAGTTACTCGCGTGGGGCAGCAATTTGCCGCTCGCAATAGCTATACCATGATGATGAATGTCGGTGTGACAGAAGGAATTGCCTGGACGGAGGAAGAGTATGTGGAGTGGGGCATTCGTTTAGGCAAAGATCCGGCTTTGCGGCAACAAATTTCTGGGAAACTGCGACAGTCGAGGCAGACTGCCCCCCTGTGGAACGCCAGACAGTTTACCCGCGAACTGGAAGCAGCTTATAAGCAGATGTGGACAAGGTATTTAGACAGCAGTTATTCGCTATGAATTCTGATGATATAACAGCTCACGCCCCATCTTGGGCAGAACAAGCCCGCCACTATTGGCTCCAGGGAGACTATACCCAAGCTGCCGCTATTTACGAGAAAGCGATCGCCCGTGAGCTTGAAGTTATGTCTCACTACTGGCACGGTGGGCTGATGCTGTTGCTTCAGGGTGATGAGGCGGCTGCCCAAACAACTTGGGCTTTGGCAATGATGGAGGGAGACGCAGATCAAGTACAAGAGTGGACGTTGGAGTTGAGCGACGTTCTGGAAGCAGAAGCAGAACGCCACGAAGCAATTTCTCAACCGAAAACTGCCTGGTTAATTCGCCAACATCTGCGAGAAATCGCTCCGGAAGACTTTACCAACTGTCTGCGAATCGTGCAGCTTGCCTTGTTACTGGACACCTTCACGGCTAATGACTTAGCTAATTTCCACCAAAGCCTACAAACTGCCCAGGCTGACACAATTGATTCAGATCGTTTGCGGACTGTCCTAGAGCAAATTCTAGCCGTTATCCCCGACTCTCCCCGAATACCAGAGCTTATTCATAGCTGTTTGTCTGTTAACTGTGACGCTCAACCGCTCATTGAAGTGGTAATGAAGGCGGCGGGAACAGCATTTCGCCATGAGCAGCCTGCTCTTGCGGCTCGATTAGCCTTGGTATGCTATCGTTACAAACCTAATGACTTGGGACTTTCCTATCTACTATCCCTGTATTACCAATACAGCCACCAATACAGCGAAAGTATTGCGATCGCCAGAGAACACTATACTCGCTGCCAAACTCTACCGAAGCAAATCCAAGGTAATTTTTTGTTACTGCGGAGTTTGATGATTGCTGGTGGTTACTGGCAAGAAAGTTTACTGTTGCACGAGAAGCATAAATCGTTACTACAAAGGCTGCTAGCAGAACAGCCCAAAGACGTTCATCCTTCTATCCGTCAAGACATATTACCGTCTCTTTATTTTTTCCCTTACTTTACCGACAGGCAACCGAGCGATCGCCAGTTACAAAACCAAGTCGCTCAATTTTGTCAAGACTCTTTTCAGACTGCTGCTACTGAGGACGTCAAACAATTTCAACGACAGATAACCCAGCGACGTTCTAGCCAACCCTCCAAACCCCTGAAAATCGGCTACTTATCTCATTGCCTGCGCCAGCATTCCGTAGGCTGGATTGCGCGTTGGCTCTTCAAATACCACAACCAAGAGCAGTTTCAGATTCATGCTTTCTCGATGCAATCTCGGCAAAACGATAGCGTTGAGCAATTTATCACCCATCACTGTGATCGCGTTGAAGATGTTTCTACCCTAGAACCTGTAAACATTGCCCAGCAAATTTCCCAAGCAGAGATTGACATTTTGGTAGACCTCGACAGTCTCACCTCCAGCATTGCCTGTGCGGTGATGGCACTCAAACCAGCCCCAGTTCAGGTAACTTGGTTGGGGTTGGATGCATCGGGTTTACCTGCCATTGACTACTTTATTGCCGATCCCTACGTGCTGCCAGAATCTGCCCAAGCAGAGTATAACGAAACCCTCTGGCGCTTACCCCAAACTTACGTGGCGGTGGACGGGTTTGAGGTGGCAGTTCCCTCACTGCGGCGAGATTTGCTGGATATCCCTAATGATGCTGTAGTTTACTTCAGTTCCCAACGGGGTTTCAAGCGCCATCCTGATATTGTCCGCCTACAAATGCAAATTCTCAACGCCGTACCCAATAGCTATTTTTTACTCAAAGGAGATGGCGATCCAGACAACATCCGGCAGTTTTTTGAGCAGCTAGCAGAAGGAGAAGGGGTAGCAAGCGATCGCATCCGCTTTCTACCATGGGCAAACTCAGAAAGCGTTCACCGTGGCAACTTAGGTATTGCCAATGTGGTACTCGATACCTATCCCTACAATGGTGCAACTACCACTCTAGAAACTCTCTGGATGGGTGTTCCCCTTGTCACGCGAGTTGGACAGCAATTTGCTGCTCGCAACAGCTACACGATGATGATCAATGCGGGTATTACCGAAGGCATTGCTTGGAGTGATGAAGATTATGTAGAATGGGGCATTCGTCTAGGTAAAGACGCAGCACTGCGGGAACAAATCTCCTGGAAGCTGCGGCAATCCCGACACACATCACCTTTGTGGAATGCCAAGCAGTTTACCCGTGAGATGGAAACAGCTTATCAGCAAATGTGGGTGAGATATCTCGAAGACTCTAAATGACAGGTATTTGACCAAAATCCTATTCAGCCTGAAGTACCCAATCCCCTGTTTCCTGCTGTACAGCCCGTTTTTCACTTAGACTATTGAGTTCCCATGCAGAAATTTTATCAGCTTTAGCTTGTGTGATCGCTCCTTGATTCTCGTTCTCTAATACAATCCGAGATTGAATCCGAGTTAGGAGGGCTTCCCACTGCATATCACTTAGTTTTCCGAGGATTGAAATTTCTGGTCCCTCTTCAACCTCTAAATCTTCTTCCATCAGCAAATTCATCACGATACTAGATATAGCAAGATCAGCATCTTCTTCAGAAATGTTGTCGATGTCTATCAGTAGAGTTATGCGATTTTGATCGGGGTGAGTTGTGATCGCTTTAATAACATTTGCTAAATCTTGAGCGATTAATTCCTCTTGTTGGCTCCAGTCAGGGAAAATAATCAAATTAATATCTCTTAACCGTAGGTTGTTGCTGAGAGTATCTGCCAGATATTTGCGGAAGAGATTCTGGAATAAAGCGCCCATTTTAGCCGAGTAAGCGCGACTGTCCAAAAAGGGCGGGGTAGTCTGCATTTTTTGCTTAATCTGCTCACTCTGGCGTTGGCGTAATTCAGGATTAGTACCAAGTGCGATCGCTAACTCGATATAAGCCTCCTCACTATCGGCAACTAAATCAGGTATATCCAGTGATTTTAGTAGCGCTGCTCCCATGACTGAGCGAAAGCAAGTTCCTTGTCTGGCAATCACTGGCAAACCTACCTCTAACGGCTCTATCAGTGATGTTGTTCCTGAAAAAGGAAAAGAATCCAAATAGATATCAGAAATCTTATAGTATTCCTTGACATCTTCCCGATTGGGTACAGGTTGCGGATCTAAAACGATCAAACGTTCTGCTCCTACTCCAGGCTCTGAAAATTTATGACTGAGGTGGTTTAAAAAAGCTTTTTTTGGGTAAGCGTTTGACCAATTCGGTCCAAATGGCAGAAGCACTAAAGCTGAGTTAGGGACTACGGCAATAATTTTTATCCAGGTATCAATTAGTTCAGGGATGATTTTGAAGAAGTTAGCACCAGAAATAAAAATGACTGTTTCTTCAGATATGCCTAAACTGCCTCGATCAATCTGAACCGTTGCTTGTTTTTGTTCAGAGCCATAACTAAAGCAATGAGCCGTTCCCTCTAGTTTGATCAACGTCTCTCGATAGTGCTGTTGAGCTGTTGCTAAAGGATCAGTTAGATTACCGGAAATGTAATAATCCATGTGTCGCATTCCCGTGGTCACAACTGATCCCCCACTGGTAACTTGTATCCTTGCTAACCGATGCATGGACAAGAGGCAGATTTGATTGGTTACTGCTGTCACATTGGTGGCAATGAATAAGATATCAAGATTATCAGCCCGAATAACATTTACCTGATCTCTTAAATTCTGAGGAAGTGACTTAAATGAATTAGCGCAACTTTGACAATAGTTTTCTAAAGGATGACCCGTTTGGTTCAGACTATACAAAATTACTTCAAAGTCTCTGCTGATGTATTCATAAACTGGAAGTGAGGCAAAGGTTTCAGCCGAGGGATTAAAACGTGCGGCTAAGATACCCAGCCTAATTTTCTTTTGAGTGACAAGTCTATGCTCGAATTCATAATCGATTTCATAACCATTTAGTTTCAAAATAAACTCTATAATCTCGGCTCGCTTGACATAGATATTTTTTAAATTTGCCTCATTAAAATACAGGGGAATAAAATTGGCAACTTGCCTAAACTCAGTTGCTACATTACGCCAGATAGTTAAATCTGGATTTCTGAAAATGGATAGGTGTAAGTAATCCATGCACCACTGCATATAGCGGTAGTAATTATCTACCGCTCCAACCTCTTGAAACAAGCTGGGAGAGTCAAGCAGGTATTTTACATAGTCGTTGAGCAACCACTGGGGAATATGAGTCAGGTCATACTGCAACGGTAGCTGGTCGGCACGGCAGTGCAGCATTGTTACCAGTATATATTGAATAGTTTTCTCTGAATCCAATCCTCTGGAAATGCGTACTACTAGCTCATCAAGCAAAGTTTGTTCGCTATCGCTTAAAGGCTCATTATTAATACCACTATTCAACAATGTTTGATGAGCTTTGCCCAAATTACTGGTATAGGCATTTTCTATGTGAGTTGACGGCAAATTAAGCCATTGTTTAGCAATTTGTTCACGAATTTTGTGTTCATCACCAAAATCTTGCCAATTCAACTTTAAATCAAGTTGACTTATTGAAAAAATTCCCTTTGATACGTCATTAAAATTTTGATCTATAAATGATTGCAAATCATCTTTGTAGTAATAATCAAGTTCATTTGGTAAATCCGTCACCTCTCCCGATTCAATTTTTATTAGCCGTTCACGCATTATATCTGGTGTATGATGATTTTCATAATGTTTTCTAGACAAAATAGATTCTGTTGCCAGTTTTTCATAATTAACAGCTTGTAAATATTTATACAGTTCATCTGGTTTCTGCCATCGAAAAGCTTCTGGATAAACAATATCAGTAGTACATAATTGACGAGAACGATAATTATTATGTACAGTGATGGGAGTGCCAGATGCCATTACTTCTACAACTGTTCGCCCCCCACCCATGGGAAAAGAATCTAAGTAAACATCAACCCTATATTCATGCATTGCCATCCTTATACTCTTCACCCAAGGGATATGAACAAAGCGTTCTGGTAAAATCCCCCATTTTCTCAAGCCTGCTTCAATAGTAATCAGTGCGTAAGGTGATAACTGACCAATATGTATGTGTACTCCACCAGTAACTGCCAAAATTTTTGGCACTTCATGAGTGTAAGAGTACCGATAAGGCATTCCCTCGAACTTAATGTTACTACCAGATGAACAAGTTCTTATTTTACCTTCTGATAATAACGAAGACAGAGGTCTGCCATGGATATTATCAACCACCAAAGGTAAATATACATTATTTAAAATTCCCAAATTGTTACGGCAATTATAAAAAGATCCAGGTTGAAAGTCTATGTGTTGTGCATAGGAAAGATGTGTACCCAGACTGAAAAGATGAGCAGCATGATGGTAAAAAATCAGTTTCGTTATTATATTGGGTTGTACTGCTGCTACTGCAACAGCATCATGGGGGTGATTAAGTAAAAACACTTGACTAGGGCGATTTCCGCTCAACTCATACTGAAGCCATCTCAGCTTGTCTAATGCCTGACTTCTTGGTGCCCAGTTAATTTTTACATCCAGGAGTTTAAATCTATTTTCAATTAATGATCGTTCAGCCGACTGAAAGGTATCAGTAATCAAAATCAAATGTTGCTTTTCTGGACGAGCCTTGATCAAATCTTCAAGGACAGCTGTATGACCACCTATTTGATAAAGATCAGTGACAATGTATATTACAAGTTGGGTATTTGAGTTTGATTTATTCTTAATAGTATTTTTATGAGCATCAAGAGCTTTAGCGCCGATCTGCTGACATATTTTATCTAAAGTAGCTGAGCCAAATACATTTGCCATAACCCTAATACTTTCTTTTCCGTATGATAGTTGGAATACAAAGTTCATAATTAGGTTAAGAGCAGTATCTAAATTTCCTAAAGCTATGTTTTCTAAGATTTTGGCTTCAAAATTTGCTAGAAAATTGTCCATTTTTATCCGTTTCTGTACAAGCATTTTTTAGACTACATATATATATTAATCAATTTCTTATTTTTGACCCTCTGGGTTGAAAGGTCAATTACTCCTTTTACTAAATAACTAGTTAAGTGTTGTATCCAGTTCTTCCTTTAGTTCAAAATAAGGAATCTTCAAATCGAGAAAGGGAACTTTAATCATTTCTGACTCTGCACATCTGTAAGAAACTCATTATAATCCCGATAGTAGTCGGTCTCCTCATAGAATGTAGAGGCAAGAACCATGCAAACTGAACCCGAAGAAAAATTGTCGATTTCCCGCCATACCATCGAGCTGATATAAAGACCATAGTAAGAGCGATTCAGATGAAAGCGCCACTTTCCATAGCCGTCATCTAAAATAACATCAAAACTACCCGACATAGCAATGATAACTTGCTGTAACTCTTTATGAGCATGCCCACCACGCTGTGCACCTCCAGGTACATCATACAAATAGTAGACTCGCTTAATCTCAAATGGAATGTGCTTATTGCCCTCGATAAAAGTTAAATTACCGCGTGGATCGGCAATTTTGGGTAGATGAATGATGCGGCATTGTTCAATGCTCACGACAATACCTCAAATCAACTTGTGTTAGAGCCGGACTTATAAAGTCTGGAGACCAGGAAGCTAGAACCGCTTCACTTCTAATACCACAAGTAACTGCCCAGATAGGACATCCAAAGAAGCGAGCAGCTTGAATATCTATTTCACTATCACCAATCCAAATAACATTAGTGGGCGATATATCTGCAACTAGCTGTTTGACTTTTTGAACTTTTCCCTTACCTCCAAGATTATGTTCGCAAACTGCTACCGAATCAAACCATGTATCTAGACCCAAGTTAATTAATTGTTGATTCAAATTATTGGATGAACGACGCATAGTCGCCAGCACTAAATTTAATTCCTGGAATCGCCATTCTTGCAGTTTATCAAGTACACCCAGTTGCAAACAATCAAGTCTAAGCATATCAGGGTTTTCAATATGTTTTAGCCAAGCTTCCAAAAATTCTTGATGAATTTCAGCAGCCCCACTAACTTCCAACTGTTGCCTGATATCCACACAATTGCGTTTCATTTGCCAATACTTTTCTAAAGTAACTGGAATATATCCATATTTCTCTAAAAATTGACTATAACAAGTATAATGTCTGAGTTGGCTATTAATAATGGGTCCGTCTAAATCTAGAATAATAGTCTTAATCATGCTAGTTCACAGACAACATATAGCTCCGCAGCATTTTCTGGAAACTCTTTTCCTAATTCATAAAATCCTTGAATCATTTCCTCTGTCCACGTCTCATTAATCTGTTTATTAGAAAGGGGTTTGAAAAATATACCTCCCATTTTTACAATTTTCAGTCCTGATGCATCAATGTCTTTTCTCAAACTATCGGGTGTATAAACCCGACGATGCCCTAGAGCATGATCCCGTGAATTAAGTTCGCACGGCTCTTTGAGCAATCCCATCTTGACAGCTACTAGCCGATGGATGGAATAACCGTTCGGAACGATAACTAATATTTTACCTCTTGACGCTAACCAATGTTTTGATCGCTCTAACAAAGCTACCGGGGACTCTATGTGTTCAAGGATATGTGCCATCACAATTGTATTGAAAAACCACTTAGGCTCAAAATCTTCAAAAAGAGCATTCACTTTAACCAGACTTGGATAATCATGAATTTTGTTTAGCAAATTTTTAGATCCTTCTACTATTGTTAACCGTTCAAAGTCCTGAATGAGAAACTGAGTCATCTGTCCATCTGCAGAACCTAACTCTAATCCTTCTGTTCCTTTTATGTAATGCTTGAGCGTCTGATATCCCAAACGTATTAGTTTTTTGTCAAAATCTAGCTGTTCTTGTAAATACCAATCTGAGAGGGATTGAATACGTAGTTTTTCAATTTCATTCTCTCTTTTTTTTCTATCATTCATTAGTAAAACACCTCTTCTAAATATCTTGCCATATAAACATCTTTTTTAAAATTCAAATCGCTATTATTGATCTGATGTCCCAAAGTTAATTTAACCAGTAATAGTGGGATATTTACACCAGAAGCAATTGTTAATGGTAAACCTCCAGAAAACCTAGGATTAATATCAAAAAAGAATGGGTATTCACCTACTATCTTGCATTGCAGGTTACAAGGTCCCCTGATTTTTAATTCCTGAGCAATTTTCCTAGATTGCTCACTCAATTTCTTGTTATTAACAGTTCGTCCCTTGTAAGAAATACCAGCTTTAATCTCAATCCGTTCTCTGGGAACCACAGCTAAAACATGGGAACAATCATCAGCTACTACATCAATAGTGAATTCCTTGCCTTCTATATATTGTTGAATAATCGGATTTTTAACTTTTCCTAATGCTTCCAGCAAGACTTGATGATTTTCTACATAAACAACATTAATACTACCTCGACCATCAATTGGCTTTACAATTAAAGGATACACAAAATCTTTTTCTATTTGAGTTAATTGTTTTGGCATCCATGTTTTAGGAGTACAAAATTTTTTTTTGCTAAGAAAACGATAACTTTTATATTTATTATTGCAAATCAGAATAGTGCTTAAATCGGATAACCAAATATGAATGCCCTTATCTTGAAAAGCTTTCCTGTATCTTGCTATTATCTCCAGCTCACAATCAACAATAGGGAAAATAATTTTAATTTTTTCAGTATCACAAATATTCACTAATTCTGATATGTAGTAGTTGACATCGATTGCTTGTGGCACTGTATAGAATTTTTGACAAAAAATAGAGCCAGCAATTTCATTTTTTTGATTAGTATCAGTGCCAATAATTCTGATGTCAATTTCTGATTGTTGTCGGAGTGCTTTGACCACCGAAATAGCTGTAGCCGAACCCATTCCTGTTACCAAAACAGATATCGTCATATTACATCCTCAACGACAACAAGTAGCTCACTCTTTTTACTGCTGTTTCCTCATTCTCCTCCTTGCGACTTTAAGTCAGCCAATTTTACCTTATACCCTGCCTCCTGAGGATGCAACTCAACCAACTTTGCCAACAGCGCGATCGCACCTTGAGTATCCTGCATCTGTAACCGTATCTCCACCAAGCCTTCCAGCGCCACCCGATTCTCCGGTTCTCGTTCTAAAACCAACTCATATCCCCGTTCCTTAGCCACTAACTGTTGCTCAACCGACGCCTCTTCCGGAGTAGCCGTCGTCTGCGGTTGCTGTAAGGCATTACTATATAGACCAAATAGACCATAGCCCGTAGACCCCAGAAAGGCTACCATTGAGCATAAAACCAGAATTCGTTTGAGGGGATTTTCCTTGGGTGTCTTATCCGCCATACCTACCTACAGGTAAATGAATCTGCCAGCCAATCAAGTCCTGGCTAATTGCTCAAATCAGCCAAAACTAGCCAGAAAGACCGATTTTAAACAACTTGAGCATTGAGTGGTGAACCTGAGTTCACAGCTTGCCCTATCCTTAACCTACCCACATCTAGACCCAGAGCGATCACCTAACCTCAATAACATCTCAAACCAATTGTATCTGGCGCACGTCTGTGGTAATCGACGCACGGGGAGTGAAGGGCGCACGTCTGTGCGCCACTACGTGCGGGTGACAAATGGTGCGATCGCAGGTTGTTCCTATTCCCATCAATTTTATCGGGCGCACGTCTATGCGCCCCTACGTGCGGGCGAAAAACGGTGCGATCGCCTGTTTCCTTCTGGTCAATTGAATCGTGCGATCGCAGCCTTATTCCCAGCAAGCGCCAATCTTGTTCCCTCCCCTTCGAGGGGAGGGTTAGGGAGGGGTTAAATCAAGGTATTGGTATTGTTGATTGAGTTTTGGGCGACCCGATAGTTTGTAGGGGCGGGTTTTACCGATAACCTGTAAGCCAAAACGGGTAACTTATGTAAACCCGCCCTGTTTCTAGCGTTGTTCATTCATGCAGGCATCTCGCCCCGACAAGGATCGCTTGTTTCCTTTGGGTTAATTCAATCATGCGATCGCAGCCTGATTCCCAGCAAGCGCCAATCTTGTTCCCTCCCCTTCGAGGGGAGGGTTAGGGAGGGGTCAAATCACGGTATTGCTTTGTTGATTGAGTAAAGGGCGACCCGACCCAATTGAATGGATTGGAGTTGTTCATTAATTCAGGCGGGTCGCCCCTACAAAGATCGCTTGTTTCCTCTGGGTCAATTCCATGGTGCGATCGCTTGTTTCCTTTGGGTCAATTCCATCACGCGATCGCAGCCTTATTCCCATTTGGGCTAATCTTGTTCCCTCCCCTTCGAGGGGAGGGTTAGGGAGGGGTTAAATCAAGGTATTGGTATTGTTGATTGAGTAAAGGGCGACCCGACCCAATTGAATGGATTGGAGTTGTTCATTAATGCAGGCGGGTCGCCCCTACAAGGATCGCCTGTTCCCTTCCGGTCAATTCAATGGTGCGATCGCTTTCTTTCTCCAACTCCGGTAAGATAGACAGCTACATTCGTAGACTATCCCCATTCCCCAATGACTCGATTCCCCCATGACCAATTTGCTTGCATACTTTCTCGACCAACTCTTATCCCCCATCGGAACCGTTGAGACGAGTCGCGACATTGCTGGGGAAGTGCGAGAGGTTGACGTTTACTTCACTCCCACCTCTGTCTCCAGTGACTACCAAACCACCCTGGGACTTTTGGGACGCCTAGCCACAAATCCGGCAGTATTTGAACCCTTTCGCAACGCCGTCACCCCTAGTCAAATCCGCAGTTGTCTGTCTAAACTGTTTGACCTACATTCAGAACTAGAACGACGCGCCCGACGGGAAAATACCTCCATTAACGATAGTGAACTCCCCCAGTTGTGGATTCTCACTCCCACCGCTTCAAGCCGATTATTAGCCGGATTTAGAGCCATAAACGATGAACCTAATTGGCTCCAGGGAATCTACTTCATGGGAGAATCATTCAAAACAGCCATCATCGTCATCCACCAACTCCCCCGTACCCCAGAAACCCTATGGTTAAGACTTCTGGGAAAAGGTAGAGTCCAACAGCAAGCGATTGAGGAGATCAGCGCATTACCCGAAGACCATCCATTGCGTCAATCTGCGCTAGATTTATTGTATAACTTGCAAATCAACTTACAAACCCATCAAAACTTAGGAACACAGGAGAGGGAGTTAATTATGGCATTAGCACCCCTATTTCGGCAACAACTTGACGCCGAGCGGCAACGAGGCATAGAACAAGGCATAGAACAAGGTATACAGCAAGGCATAGAACAAGGCATACAGCAAGGTATACAGCAAGGCATACAGCAAGGTATGCAACGAGGCATAGAACAAGGCATACAGCAAGGACAACGGCTGACTATCGAAAACCTCCTCCAGACTCGTTTGGGACAGTTAACTCCCACCCTCGCGGCTTTAATTACTCCCTTATCAGCATTACCCCCTCAGCAATTAACTCCATTTCTCTTACATTTATCTCAACTGGAAAACCGCGAATCAGCCATTCAACAAGCACAGCATTTCATTGTCGAAAATTTGCTGAAAATTCGATTTGGAGAATTGGACGCTCAACTTACTGCACGGGTCACTTCTTTATTAGCATTACCTCCCCAACAGTTAAGCCAACTCCTCTCGCAACTGTCTCAGTTATCCCGTGAGCAACTCCTAGGGAGATTCCCCCAAGCCAGTCCTTAAACTGTCGCCAACGACGAACCGTGCGATCGCCTGTTCTCGTCTGGTCAATTGAATTGTGCGATCGCTCCCTGATTCCGATTCTAATCAATTTTATCGGGCGCACGTCGATGCGCCCCTACGTGTTGGCGACAAACATTGCGATCGCCTGTTCCATACCCTGTCAACGAGGATGGTGTGATCGGGTAACACAGATTACAAACTGTCCTGTGGTTCGGGTTTGACATCGGGAACCTTATTTAAAACCTGTTGAAATTTATCCCAACGTCCCTGTTTTGCTTTTTCTTCGATATAGTCTTTAGTCATCCAAGCAGATACTTGAGCCGATAGAGCAATAGTTACCAGTTGTTCCACAGAAATATGCTCCCGCTTGGCTAAAGCTTCAACTTGTTGATACAAGGTATCAGGAATGGTCGCGTTTAGATTCATGATTCAATTTCTCCGACAATTTGCAAAAACTCTTTGGCAGTAACGAGTTGAATACCAAACCTTTCAGCAGATCGTAAGTCTCTTTTATTATACGTGATGATAAAATCAGCTTGGCATTCTACTGCCAGATCGATCAAAAAGTCATCATCAGGGTCAAGAGCTGTAGGTCGCCAGAGATAAAATATTGTACGACAATTAGCAATAGCGCAGATTGTGGAAACGATGGTGTTAATATCGTCTAGACTCAACCCTAATTGAGTCCTTTCTTTTTTTAGAACCTCCTCATATTCAAAAATGAGAGCCGTCGAGACATTGAGTTGCCAGCGTTGATTATTCAGGAGAGTGAGTAATTTGTAAGAGGCTCCTCGATTTGAGCGTAAACCAGCAAGAAGCACATTTGTGTCAAGGACAATCTGATAGGGAGGCATTTCTAATTTGGTCACGGGATGGACGTTGAAAATCTAAAGATATCAGTGATCGCGTTTACGTGCGATCGCCTGTTCTGTTTGGGTCAATTCCATCATGCGATCGCTCCTGTTTTCCATTCTCATCAATCGTATTGGTTGCAAGGCAATAGCCCTGACAAAACCATCGGTTGGTGCGATCGCTCCCTGATTCCGATTCCCGTCAATTTGATCGGGCGCACGTCTGTGCGCCCCTACGTGTCGGCGACAAACATTGCGATCGCCTGTTCTATTCTGGTCAATTGAATCGTGTGATCGCAGCCTGATTTCCAGCAAATCGCTTGTTTCCTTCCGTTCAATTGGATCGTGCGATCGCAGCCTGATTCCCATTTCCGTCAATTTTACAGGACGCAGGTCAATAGCCCCTACAATGCGATGGGTTTAATCACACTCTCTTAGTGCGATCGCTTTCATTTCTCCAATTCCGGTAAGATAGACAGCTACATTCGTAGACTATCCCCATTCCCCAATGACCCGATTTCCCCACGACCAATTTGCCAAGGACTACCTTGAGCAACTCTTATCCCCCATCGGAACCGTTCAAACCAGTCGCAACATTGCTGGAGAAGTGCGCGAGGTTGACGTTTTGTTTATCCCCACCGCTTCCCCAAATGACTACCTCCTCTCCCTGGGACTTTTAGGGCGCTTCGCCACAACCTCCGCCGTCTTTGAACCCTTTCGCAACGCCGTTACCCCCAGTCAAATTCGCAGTTGTCTGTCTAAACTGTTTGACCTATATGCTGAATTGGAACGACGCGCCAGACGGGAATCAACCTCCCTGAACTCAAGTGAACTCCCCCGACTATGGATACTCACCCCCACCGCCTCAACCCCCTTACTCGATAGTTTTGGCGCTGTCAGCGACGAACAAAACTGGTTCAATGGACTCTATTTTCTCCATGAGGCGTTCAGAACAGCCATCGTCGTCATCCACCAACTCCCTCGTACCCCCCAAACCCTCTGGTTGAGACTTCTAGGAAAAGGTAGAGTCCAACAACAAGCCATTGAGGAGATCACCGCATTACCCGAAAACAGCCAACTACGAGAGTCTACGCTAGAGTTATTGTATGACTTGCAAGCCAACTTACAAGCCAACCAAAACCAAAAATTAGACACAGAGGAGAGGGAGTTAATTATGGCATTAGCACCCCTATATCGGCAACAACTGGATGCCGCGCTGCAACGAGGCATGGAACAAGGATTGCAACAAGGCATACAACAAGGACAACGACTGATTATCGAAAACCTCCTCCAGACTCGTCTGGGACAGTTGACCCCCACCCTGACTGCTTTAATTACTCCCTTATCGGCATTACCCCCTCAGCAATTAACCCCATTTCTCCTGCAATTATCTCAACTGGAAAACAGTGAATCAGGCATTCAACAAGCACAGCATTTTATTGTCGAAAATTTGCTGAAAATTCGATTTGGAGAATTGGATGAGCAACTTACCGCGCGGGTCACTTCTTTATTAGCATTACCCCCCCAACAGTTAAGCCAATACCTGTTGCAATTATCTCAGGTATCCCGTGAGCAACTC
>NZ_JAVJQN010000131.1:0-91557 GCF_040218245.1 Coleofasciculus sp. E1-EBD-02
AGGGTGTAGGGTGTAGGGAAAAATTGACGCTTCGACTCCGCGAGGGCGTCAACACCGAATTTCGACAGGCTCAATTGCCGCGGAGTCGAGGTGTTGAACTTTACTCAGGAAGTCACCAAAATTGTTTATTCGTTGGCTCGCTTGGAGAGCGCTCGCTCCTTACCCTATCTCATCTTAGGGGCTTTTCTTTTGTGTTTCTCTACGATTTTCCCCACACCCCACACCCCATACCCCACACCCTGCCTACCTTTGACGCGAGCTTGTCACCCCTTCAACTGATTCAACTTACTTAGGCTTCCCCGCCCTCACAGTCGGCGGGGTGGTTCATGTCTAAGTACAAATCATCGAACTTAATTATAAATATAACTAATACTGATTAATCCAGGCTGGAATCCGTCAATAGCGTGAATAAAAAACCAGGCAAACCCTTGCCAACACCGCCATTGACTGGGATAATAATGCCTCACATATCTGGACACTGACGGCTTGATGTACCTATAAGAATAACTAATTTAATATTCAATTAACACTTTCATTCCTAATCCTGTTTAAACTTTTTAACTTTTTTTCGTAGTATCAGAAGTGAGGCAGAAAAAGTTGCTCCCACCAGCTTAGGCTAGTTGGAGCATACTACAGCACAATTTATTCTGCTGCTTCAGAGTAATAGAGAGGAACACAAATGGCAAGTTACAAAGTCACCTTAAAGAACGAAGCTGAAGGCTTGGATACTACTATTGAAGTACCTGATGACGAGTACATTCTCGATGTGGCGGAAGAGCAGGGTATTGATTTACCCTATTCTTGCCGTGCTGGTGCTTGTTCGACCTGCGCTGGTAAACTCGTCAATGGTGAAATTGATCAGTCTGACCAGTCTTTCTTAGATGATGATCAGATTGAAGCTGGATATATTTTGACCTGTGTAGCTTATCCTAAATCTGACTGCACCATCGTCACTCACCAAGAAGAAGAACTGTACTAATTCTGTCAATATTGTTCAGGCGTTAACTCAATCGCCTAATCCATCAATAAGCCTGCTAACTATGTTAGTAAGGAAAGCAGGAACACAAAAAAACGGTGTTCCTGCTTAAAGTATATATAGCGTTTTCATTTGCGATGTGGAACTCACGATAGTAGACAAAGGGAATAGGGAATAGGGAATAGGAAACAGAGAACAGTCAGAAAGAGGGACAGGTGTTTTTTTATTGAGAAACTAGCATTGGATTCCATAAATGATTTGGAATTACTCTAGAAGAAGACACCACTTTCCCCTACATGAGGTGAGGATAAAAACCGTATTATTTTCGCTGCCAGCCAGACTCAGGTCAAACTGTAGAGAGACTAAAACATCTCCAAACAGCCACCCATGAACCATCAACAATGAACAATTGTTTACCCTCCCAGTTGTAACTGTGTTTCTGTTCTGGGATGAGGTATTGCTTGAGGAATTGGTAACTCCAGGCTTCTCGGTGATTTCTTCTTGAGTTGCTGGAGTTGTTTTCGACTCGCTTTATCTTTGTTGATAAAACGGTTATTGAGAGTTTGAATCTCCTGGAATTCACTGTCGGCGGACTTAAATAACCACTTATCATCCGAGTCAAACTCAAACATCGAGGTTAAGTGACATTGAGTAGGATGACTATATCGCATACATCCGCTATCAGAAGAGTTGACATCGCAAAAAGGGCATTGAATTTGGGAACACGTATTCATAGTAGGCTGTGACATAGGTGAATTTTTCTTCAACCTCAACAGGCACGGAAATCAAGACATTTCATCCTTACCTTAACATTTCTAGACTCATTAAGTGAGGCTTAGGTTCCGATGTCCTCAAGTCTGCTGCCATAGACTTCCTCTAGGGGGGATAGCCGTAAATCACTTATTCTATAAAAATTTCATGAATACCCCCCTGGTGGGGATGTGGTTATAAGGGCTTGTAATCCCTTCTCTTTATGGAAGATTCACAGAATTTTACCGTTATTTTTACTCAGACTTCAAATAATTTTTTACAGTCAATTATTCTTCTGAGCAATTAAATTAAAATGCCTCAATTATTCTCTCAAGCTATTAAATTAATTGGCTAAATTTGATGCCCACTTAAAAGCCTTAATCATTTTATTTTGTGGCTATAAACTCTAAAAAAGTAACAAGCGCTACCGAATACTCCCCATTATAACTCTTACTTTTAACAAAAGTTGACTGAATAAAGGTGAGGAAGATGGCAAAATTCAGGAAGCAGTCAGTTGATCCTCCTCATTTAGGGGTTAAAAAGTTATGAGAACACTGTTTCCTGTTCTCTTCCCTCACCACAATACTGATTCAGCAACCCCTACGCTAAAAAACTGGATAAACTAGGTACATCTACCCAACTGTTCTCTTGATGCGATTGATGGGTTAAATCCATTAATAATTGGGAATAGACGCCTTCCGCCAGCGAAGGACTTTGATGTTTATTCGCATCAATACTTTGTACCCACTGATCCACAACCCGAATAAAGGGTGCTAAACGTCCATCCGGGTAAACTTGGGGAAATGCTAGTCGTTTAGGAATGTCTACTTCTGACAGCGATTCTCCAGCCGAGGCTGCCCAAAGCTGAAATCCATGGACATAATCGTTTTGGTTGGAACTGCCCAAAACCAACGTTCCGCGATCGCCATAGACTTCGACAAAATGCCCCCGCCCATTATAAGTAACGGAACTGATGCAAAGTTGGCAAGGTGTACCATCGGCTAATTCCAGCATCAGCAGACAGGTATCATCGGCGTCCACGGGTTTCAGTTTTCCCCCTGCACTGGGATCAGGACGTTCTGGAATTGCCGTACTCATTTGGGCGCACAACCGACGCACCGAACCAAACAACCAATTAATGTAATCAAAAGCGTGAGACCCCACAGCGCCTAATGCACCGCCGCCCTTCTCTTTTTGGGCGTACCAGTTCCAAGCCCGTTGCGCGTTGGCACGACTGGAGACTAACCAGTCAATTTTAATCAGACGCTTCTGACCAACATAGCCGGATTCTAACTGTTCTGCCAAGAGTTGCCATGGGGGAACAAAGCGAAATTCAAAATCCGGCATAGCTACAACCCCTTGCTTATGGGCGAGGTGATAGAGATCTCGCGTTTCGGTAGCTGAGAGGGTCATTGGTTTTTCCAATAACAGATGTTTTCCGGCTTGCAACACCTGCTGCGCCATGTCGTAGTGGAGAAAGGGTGGGGTAGAAATGCTCACCGCTTGGACATCTGGCATCGCTAGTATATCCTCCAGGCGATCGCTCGCTTGGGGAATATTATGAGATTCAGCTACCGCCTTGGCTTTATCCAAATGCGGATTATAAACCGCTACCACCTGTGTGCGAGGGTGAATCTGAAAACCTGGGATATGAATTTTCTGTCCAAATCCGGTACCGATTACAGCAACTCCAATTTGATTTGTCATTTGTTGTTTAGGGAACAGGGAACAGGGAACAGGCGAGAAGGAATTTTAATTCATAATTCATGAGCTAATTTTGTTGTTCAACCCAGGCAATCACGTCTTTGCCTAAGCACGTACCATTAAGCTGATCAATCTCACGGATACCCGTGGGACTGGTAACATTCACCTCGGTGAGATAGCCACCAATCACATCGATTCCCACAAAATACAAACCATCTTGTTGCAACTGTGGTTTGAGTAAAGCACAAATTTTTTGCTCTTGCGCTGTAATTTCTGTCGCCGCCACTCGACCCCCAACTGCCATGTTGCCGCGAAATTCGCTGCCTGTAGGAATGCGATTGACTGCCCCAATCGGGTCACCATTGAGGAGGATGATCCGCTTGTCTCCCTCTTTAGCCGCCGGAAGATAAGTTTGCACCATGACGGGTTCATATCCCCATTTAGTGCTAATTTCGACTAGGGAATTAAAGTTGCGATCGCCTGCTTCTAGAAACAAAATCCCTTCCCCAGCTTTACCGCCCAAGGGTTTAAGCACGGCTGCTCCTTGTTTCTCGACGAATTTCTGGATGGTCAACTTATCCTGGCTAACAATAGTTTCAGGAATCACTTCCTTAAACTGTAGGGCATACATTTTCTCGTTCGCCCGTCGCAAACCCGTTGGCGTATTGATAACCTGAGTCTTTTTGGGGTTGATGTAATCAAGAATGTACGTCGCATAGAGGTAGGGAATTGTCACGGGGGGGTCAGTCCGCATAAAAACGGCATCCATATCCTCTAATGGAAGGGACACCGTATCCGCGATCGCGTACCAGCGTTCACTGACAACCCAACGCCCCTCAACGAGTTCGGCTGGGGTTAGCTGCACTTTCTCTAGATTTGCCCACGCTTGATTATTGACAACTGTTAGCTTTTGAGCTTGAGTAATCCAAACGTCATGACCTAAGGCTTGGGCAGCTTCCATGAGTGCCACACTCGTATCATGACTGGGATTAAGCTTTGAGAGCGGGTCAATGATAAACGCAAATTTCACGCTGGAATCCTACCTCGGTTATTAATAATCAAGTTGCGGCTAATAGTACCATTTTGGGGTTTGTCGGGGCGGGTTTAGGGACTTTCGTTTCACTATTGACGATAACGTTGGTTCAAAACCCGCCCCCAGCTTCCCCAGCTTCCCCAGCTTCCCCTGCTTCCCCAGCTTCCCCAGCTCCCCCTGCTCCCCCAGCTTCCCCTGCTTCCTCTGCTCCCCCTGCTCCCAGAACTCCCCTATCAATGACTCGCCCCTGCTCCGTCTTGCAGTAAGGTATCTAGTTCACCTTGTAGTTCTAACCCATACAGGTCGTCGCAACCCCCAATATGGTGGTCATTGATAAAAATTTGTGGCAGAGAACGGCGTCCATTTGCCCGTTGTGCCATTTGCTCTCGCGCCTGTTCATCACCATCGATACAATATTCGGTAAAGTTAATGCCCTTTTCATTGAGCAACCCTTTAGCCCGCATACAATAGGGGCAGCGGCTCCAGGTATAAATTTCGACCTTGGGTTCCATTCTCTTTTCTCAACGTCAGCAACATTTCTTAAATTTTAGCTTTCTTCGCCGGAACGTCTGCACAAAGTCATTAAGTCATTCAAGCTCAACTTGAGCTAAAACGTGATCAAAATCACATATTGGTGTTGCCTCAAATGCCTAACAAGTTTAGCTAAACTTGTTAGGCTGTGGAAAACAGTAGGTATAAACTAGAGGTAAAGCATCTCAGACCTGATGCTAATCCGTGAGGAACTAGCATCAGATATAGTAGCTAGACCCCTTAACCCAAAAAGAAACTGGATCGCTCTCGTGCAACTACCTCCCTCAGACCACTACTGCTGAATAGCCTCGATTCACCAACCTTGCCCTAAAAGGGACAAGGATTGACCAAGCCAGTTTGGACAACGTAAGAGGTGAATAGCTTTTTGAGCCTAGTCCTGGCACAGACTTCCGAATACTTCCCTAGTTCGGACTATCTCTAAGCCTAATTGGTTAGGCGTTGGGTAATGCCAAGACATCTTGGACTAGGTGAGCGAAGGGACTTATTACAGGTTTTGCTGGTTCCTGGGATTATATCCATTTAAAAACCAGCATTTAATTGTAAAGCTGTCTTATAAAGACAGGGTTTCAGACCCAAAAGAGTTTCGATGATGAGCGGTGTGAGCAACTCAAAAGCGTCAGGAACGGATTTATCGCGATCGCGGAAGTTATTCCCTGGTGATAAATTCCGCAGACGTTACATGTTACTTGACGTCCCTAAGCTCATCCATCCACAATCAAAACAACTGGTTCAAATCAGCTTAAACAAAAAAACTCCTAAATTACCATGACTATTCTATTTAAATCTCTCCGGGAGTTTTATTGGGTTGCCTACCGCTAGCAATGATATGTTGATGATTACTCCGGGTCGGTGGAGATGTTAAGACTGTGGAAATTGGATGAAAAAGACTCCTCATCAACCTGAAAACACTAACAAATGGACTGTCTGAAAAAGCCTGCAAGGAAAAATTATGTCTAGTCAGCACAACGGATTCACAATTCACTTTTGGGGCGTTAGAGGAAGTATTGCCTGTCCGGGTCCAGAAACGGTTCGCTATGGCGGAAATACTCCTTGTGTGGAAATGCGAGTGGGTAGAGAACGATTAATTTTTGATGGGGGTACAGGCTTGCGGGTGTTGGGACAGTCCATGCTATCACAAATGCCAGTGGATGCTCATCTGTTTTTCACCCACTCCCACTGGGATCATATTCAAGGGTTTCCGTTTTTTGTGCCCGCGTTTATCAAAAGCAATCGTTTCCGTATCTATGGAGCGATCGCGCCCAATGGTTCCACGATTAAGCAACGCCTCACCGACCAAATGCTCCATCCCAATTTTCCTGTCCCGTTGCAAGTCATGCAAGCTGATTTGCAGTTCTATGACCTAGAGGTTGGTGAAAGCGTTGAGCTGGGCGAGATTACCGTCGAAAATACCCTGCTCAATCATCCCGGTGAAGCGGTGGGGTATCGGGTGAATTGGCGGGGACATGCAGCCGCCTACATTACCGATACCGAACATAGACCTAGTGGTTTAGATGAAAATATCTTAAAACTGATTCAAGATGTGGATGTGCTGATCTACGACGCCACCTACACGGATACCGAATATTATTCTCCGGCAACTAGCAAAGTGGGGTGGGGTCATTCGACTTGGCAAGAAGGGATTAAGTTAGCCAAAGCCGCTAACGTGAAAACTCTGGTTATCTTTCACCACGATCCGTTACACAACGATGATTTCTTGGATCGAATTGGGGAAGAAGCCATTCAACACTTTCGCAATACCGTTATGGCTCGTGAAGGCTTGTCCATTTCTTTGGTGGAGTCGGCTGTCTCCGATCCAGTACCTCTGCAACAAGAGGCAAAAGCTTCGATTCGATAATATCCCCGACTTTATCCCTCCTACCCGATCCCTGACGTCTTGAAGAAGTTGGGGATCTAATTTAACTCGAAGCCAACGAGTTGGTCAAGATCTAGCCACGACTCCGAGAATGTGTAAAAATGTAAAGCGTGTGGGTTACTTCTTCTCTTGCCACTGCTTTAACACCAACTGCTGTTGCCCTAGGAAACTTTGACGGCATTCACCGAGGGCATCAACAGGTCATTCATCCTATTTTGCAGCACTCTAGCATTTTACCCGGTCAGTCTGAGCCGATAAATCCTCAAGAGAGGGTTAATCGGGAAGGAAAGCATATTTATCCGACTTTGGCAACCTTTTATCCCCATCCCCGTGAATTTTTTTCCGGTCAACCGTGGAAGCTATTGACACCCAAGCCCGAAAAAGTAGATCAGTTGCAGCGCTTGGGCATTGAACAACTGGTACTACTGCCCTTTGACCGAGAATTGGCAGCATTAAGTCCAGAACAATTCGTGGACAAGATTTTAATTGAACAATTGCGAGCCACCCATGTCAGTGTGGGAGAGGATTTTCGCTTCGGATATCGCCGGACTGGAACCGCGAAAGACTTGCAGGCGATCGCAGCCACTTATGGGGTTCAGGTTACCATTGTTACTATCCAAACCTGTCAAGGTGAACGAATCAGTAGTTCCTTAATTCGCCAATCCCTAGAAGAAGGAGATATCCTCAAAGCTAATCGCTTATTGGGGCGTCCTTACAGCATTATGGGTCAAGTGGTCAAAGGGCAGCAATTAGGCAGAACCCTAGGCTTTCCCACCGCCAATCTGGAATGGTTCCCCGACAAGTTTTTACCACGCAATGGGGTTTACTGTGTGCGAGTCAGTCGTCCCTCATTCCCGGATCAATGGGGTGTAATGAATATAGGAGAACGTCCTACCGTCAAAGGAACCTGCTTGACAGTTGAGATTCACCTGCTAAATTGGTCTGGTGATTTATACGGACAGACGATAACCGTGAGCCTAGAGCAGTTTTTGCGATCGGAACAAAAATTTGCCTCCCTAGATGACCTAAGGACGCAAATCCAGGCTGACTGTGCGGCGACGATAACTTTTTTTGAATCTCAGCAATAGGGAATGGGGAAACGGTAATGAGAGAACGGATTGAGCAACTCAAAGAAAATCTGGCTCAGACAATTGTCGGGAAAGCCGATGCCATTCGTTTAGTCCTGGTTGCTTTGCTCTCAGGCGGTCATGCTTTGCTAGAGGATGTACCTGGGGTGGGTAAAACTCTGCTGGCGAAATCCTTAGCACGTTCCATTGATGGGCGATTTCAGCGAATTCAATGTACACCTGACCTCTTACCTGCGGATATCACCGGGACAAATATTTGGAATCCCAGTAGCCGTGAATTTGAATTTCTCGCCGGTCCAGTCTTTGCCAATATTCTACTGACGGATGAAATTAACCGGGCAACCCCGCGCACGCAGTCAGCATTACTGGAGGTGATGCAAGAACGGCAAGTGACTGTGGATGGGGAATCTCGTAACGTTCCCCAACCCTTTTTTGTGATTGCCACTCAAAATCCGATTGAGTATCATGGCACGTTTCCCTTGCCAGAGGCGCAAATGGATCGATTTACCCTATCTTTATCCCTGGGTTATCCGACGCCTGAGGAAGAACTGCAAATGCTGCAACTGCATCAGGGAGGGATGGTGCTTTCGGAACTTAAACCCTGTATTTCAACGGAGGATGTTTTGGAATTACAGCGTCTTTGTCAGCAGGTGCAAGTTGAACGAGAGTTACAGCAGTATATTCTTAACTTAGTACGGGCATCTCGTGAGGCGGAAGATGTGGTTTTGGGAGTCAGTCCACGGGGTACTGTGGCATTACAACGGGCGGCGCAAGCCTTCGCATTTTTGGACGGGCGAAGTTACGCGATTCCCGATGATGTGAAGATGCTGGCACCTCATGTTCTGTCCCATCGTCTCATGGCAGCAGGAGGGCGACAGGCGAAGCCGATTGTTGAACAGTTATTGCGTTCGGTGGCAATTCCGTAAGAGGAACTCGTGGAAAATTGTCATAAAAGCGACAAAATTATCTCGGTTAGGACAAAGGGTGGGTTTTGCTGTTCCATTATCGGTGGGGAAGAGGGGCGTTTTTGTTGATTTAGTTGATTTATCGGTGAGGAGGGCGGGTTTTGTTGAACATTTATTGGTGGATATCTGAATTAAGTCCCTAAACCCGCCCCTACGATTTGTCCCTAAAGGGAATTTCTAAAATTGACTTATTATTTCTGATCATTCCTAGCTAGATCTTATGTTTCCGATCAAATACCCTATTCCTCAAAGTGATCCACCCAAATCGCCGAGGGAAACCCTGCCGACGATGTATGATCTGCCTAGTGAAAATCCGGAGGAACCTGGTTTGCCTGATGAGTTCCATGATTGGCAGGCACAATTGTTGAGCCTCACGTTTTGTCCGCCCCATTATCCGGTGGAGGAGGTGTTTTGTGCCAGTGACATGAACCTTTACTATGATGTGCGTCATGCTCTATGGTACAAACGACCTGATTGGTTTGGTGTGGTGGGTGTACCCCGACTTTATGATCAAGCCGATATGCGCCTTTCTTATGTGGTTTGGCAAGAGGGTATCAATCCGTTTGTGGTGGTGGAGTTACTGTCTCCCGGTACGGAAAAAGAAGATTTAGGGGAATTGGCAGCGGATACGTTACCACCTGCGCCAAGTTCGCTGGAGGGTGATGGACAAACTATTGAGCCTCCGTCTAAGGAAAAACCGCCGCGAAAATGGGAGGTTTATGAACAGATTTTACGGATTCCTTACTATATCGTTTTTAGTCGTTATACTAATCAGCTCCGAGTCTTTAAACTAGAGGGGGCGCGTTACCAAGAATTAGAGTTACCTGAATCGCGAGTATGGATGAGGGAGTTAGGGTTAGGTTTGGGATTATGGCAGAGTGAATTTCAAGGCATTGAGCGCTTGTGGTTGCGCTGGTATGATGCAGAGGGCAACTGGATTCTGACTGAGGCGGAACAAGAGCGACAGCGAGCTGAGGAGGCTGAATCTAGGGCTGAGGAAGCAGAAACTAGGTTAGAATCAGTGCTTCAGCGACTGCGGGAATCAGGAATTGACCCTGATAGATTTTTGGAGGGTCAAAGCTGAGGTTTAAGCCCCCCTTTTGAAGGGGGGTTTGGGGGGATCTCCCAATGTTCAAGAAAAACTTCCGGTGTTCGAGTTAGGGTAAAGCCTGTGGGGTTAAAAATTCGGCAACATAAAAATCTGCGATCGCACGCTGTTTTATTGGTACTTGTACTGGTGTGGAGTATCCTTCTTGGTGGCGGTATGGCAGGGGTTTTAAGGGCAGCAGAAACACCCCAATCCCCGAATTCAGAAACACTGGTGGCGATTGGCACCGTTGACCCAATTCCAGAGCGCTATCAAACTGGATTAAAACTGTACCTGGAAAACTGTGGCAGTTGTCATGTTGCTTTACCCCCAGAAGTCATGCCAACTCAAACCTGGGAAACTTTGCTATTAGAACCCGAACAGCATTATGGACAACGGTTAGAGCAGATTCCGCGCCCGTTTATCTTCATTGTCTGGAATTATTTACGAACGTTTTCTCGTCCGTTAGGGGAAGATGAGAAAACGCCCTTTCGTGTGACTGAATCACGATATTTTAAAGCACTTCATCCGCGTGTTGATTTACCTCCGACATTGACGGCGGCTGGGTGCATTAGTTGTCATCCAGGAGCAAGAGATTATAACTATCGGCGTTTAACACCAGAGTGGGATGATTCACCGTAGGGATGTGGAAAGATTATGGATTTGATGGTCATTTTTACACTGATAGAGCCTCTGATACCAAATCCGCCTTTATTACCCCCTTTTGCCAAGGCGATTGAAATCGCTGCTACACAAACAAAGTCCGCCTGCGCGGACTGGGTTATATAGCACTACGCTCTAAGGTTAGGACAAAAAAAGAAAAATTTAAATCGCTCAATCCCTTGATGAGTCAGTGTTTTTCTTCACTATTATTCGATTTACTGATTTTCTGTCGCGGGTAAAGCATAAAAGCCTAAGTGATTGGCAACTGGACGTTCAACCATGGGAAGTTTGGTATGAATTGGTGCATTTAATACAGTCGTTCCTGATGAGGTTGCCATTACTAATGTGCTTGAACCGCCCCCATCTAGATTTAAGGCTTGATCAGCACCTAAATTAATTACAATTTCAGCTAATTCAGCTAAGGTTACTCCTTCGCTGTAAAAGGGTTGCTTGCCATCTACAGCAATCAGCCACAATTTTTGACCCTGCTGATCAACAGCAACGGCGATTCGCGAATAGGGTTTGTTGTTGCTTTGCTTAGAGAAGCTAGCCGTGACAGGTTTACTATGGTTGACAAAAAGACGATTACCTGCAACCGCTTGCACTGTACCTTCTGGACAGTTTCCCTGTTCAACGATTTGGGCGCGATCGCTCCCTAAAAAGCATAACGCAGACCAATTCGGTTTAGGGGGTGAGTAACGATTGCCATTGGATATGGCTTGTCCGATTACAGTCGTGCGATCGCCACTGTGAGGATAATAGTCCCAAGGCGTCTTTTCCCGAAAGAGATAGAAGAAGTTAGCATTGATTGCTAGTTGCAGTTTAAACTCGCGGACAAATTCTGAGGTGGTTCGCGCATTGGTTACGGTATTATCTGACGTTGGTGTTCCTGGGGTAACAAATACCTTCACTCCGGGTGCTGTTAAGTCAATGGTGACACGATGAATAACCAGTGGGCGGGGTGATAATCGAACATCGCGTTTATAAACAATACCTTGAAACAGGAGTTTTTCCACATCAGTACGGGGTGGGCGTAAGCTAATCAGCCGACTATAAAGTATTAGTGGGATGGCTAAGATACCCATACCCGCAATGATGAAAAATTGCTTCCAGTTAATCCAATTTCGGTGATTCATCGTTCTCGATTCATGATTCATTCGCACCCGCTTAATTTTACTAACCAAGACTTGCGAAACCGCTCTTTTAAAGGTCAAAACCTCAACGGTGCAGACTTTAGCGGTTCAGATATTCGAGGTTGTGATTTTAGCTATGCTTCCTTAAAAGGAGCCAATTTTGAGCGAGTCAAGGTGGGTCAAACACTCAGACAGATCATCTTGGTACTAGGAGTGGCGATGATAGTGGCATTATTAGCAGCCGATGCGATCGCGCATACAATTTTTGGGGCTTTGGGTCAGATTCCGGGAGGTTCAACTTGGGCTTATATTCTAGCCTTATATATTAGTTTGGGAATGGCTGGGGCGGGTTCGGGAGTTAGGGAGATTACGGGTACAAAGTCTAGCGTCGGACAGATCGCAACCGTGATATCGGGAACAGCATCTGGTGCTTTGCTGAGTTTCTTCTACGCCGGAACCACCACTGACAACAACCCCCAAATCGCTACGGCGGCGGCGGTGTTGGGAGGAATAGTCGCAGCGATTGTGAGTTTCAAAGTGAGAAGTCGATTCGTCGCCATTGCGATCGCAGTGGCGGGAACTCTCGCGGGGTATGGGTTTGCGTTTCTGGTGGGAACGAGTGCGATCGCGTATTTAAGCGTGCAAAAGCTAACTTTGGGAGTTGTCTGTAGTTGTTTATCGGTGAGTTTTCTCTGGCTGACGATGCACTCCCTGATCCTCGCGATTCGAGAAATTAAAGAGTTTTCGGGGACATGCTTTAGAGGTGCTAACTTGACGAATGCTGTATTTGAGCCAGGTCGGAGAGAAAGTGCGATCGCTCCCCCCTTTCTGACTTCCGCTAGAATATTTAGGGGTAACAATAGCGAATGTCGATGAACGTGCAACTGGTCAATTCATTGGTGCAAATTATTGAATCCCTCACCCCAGAAGAACGCCGTTTGCTCATTGAACAACTTAGTAACCAGCGAATTCAGGTGACAGCAGGGGTATGTGGTGGACACCCGTGCATTCACAACACGCGCATCCCCGTATGGACATTGGTGGCTTTTCGCCAGCAAGGGGCGGATGATCAGGAACTTCTGCGAAATTATCCGACATTGACGCAAGACGACTTGACGGCGGCTTGGGCATATTATAAACAGCATCCAGAAGAATGCGATCGCGTGATCGCGACGGTTGATCAGGATGGGGATGGTTAAGTAGAGACGCGCCATGGCGCGTCTCTACTCGAATGAGAATTTTCCCCTGGATATTGTCCAGGAACTCCGCCAATTGGGTTATGATGTTCTCACCTCTTATGATGCAGGGCAAGCGAATCAAGGTATCCCAGATGACGAGGTTCTTGCCTTTGCCATCCAACACGAACGAGCCGTGATTACGCTCAACCGGGATGATTTTATTGAGTTACACCGTAGCGGTATTCCTCACCACGGTATCATTATCTGTAAAACGGATCGAGATTATAGCGGACAGGCACAAGCGTTACATAGTTACCTGCAAGAAGAACTAAACAACAACCCGGTGGGAACGTTGCGCGATCGCTTAATTCGAGTGAAAAAACAGACACCTACTAAATCCAGCCGTCAAGTGTTTGTGATCCAAGAATATACCCGGTGAGTCTTCCTCATCGCGACGATGCATTCTACTCTGCTACTCTTTATTCCTCTCTCCCTGGTAATTGGGTTAACTAACACTCTTGGCGCGAAAAGCCGTTTAATGTTCCCGAAACCTCGCATTATTAGGCAAGATAACATCATCTTACTTGACCACCAGCGACAAGGGAATCGACCTGACAACGACAACATCCCGGAACTGTTTCTAAGTCCGGGATAAGGCGATCGCATCAGCCGAAAACTCAATTTAAAATTAAACCTCAGGCTAACACAGCCGCTAAACTGGCTGGAATTTTTCGCCCGACGGCGGCGGCGACGGGATGTAAGCTGTGAACTAATTGCACCATATCGTCTAACGATAACGCTTGACGGGCATCCGATACGGATTTTTCCGGTTCGGGATGACACTCGATGATTAATCCATCCGCACCTACTGCGACAGCCGCTTTCGCCAACGGGGAAATTAATTCCCGTTTCCCCGTGGCATGGGAGGGATCGACAATCACAGGCAATGAAGTCATCTGCTTGAGTGCCACAACTGCCCCCAAATCTAAGACATTCCGGGTATAGGTATCGAAACTGCGAATCCCTCGTTCACACAGCACCACCTGAGAATTTCCATGACTGAGAATATATTCGGCTGCCATAACGAATTCTTCTAGAGTCGCCGCTAATCCCCGCTTCAGCAGAATCGGTTTATCAATTTGACCCAAGGCTTTGAGTAAATCAAAGTTTTGCATATTACGACTGCCCACCTGAAGCATATCAGCATGGGCAGCGACTAACTCGATTTGGGTAATGGACATGACTTCCGTCACCACGGGAATCTGATGACGCGATCGCACCTGGGATAATATTTCTAATCCCTCTACCCCTAAACCTTGGAACGAGTAAGGGGAGGTGCGGGGTTTGAAAGCACCGCCGCGTAACGCTTGAACTGGGGCGCGTTGCAATTGAGTCGCAACCGTTTCCATCTGCGATCGACTCTCCACCGTACAAGGACCGGCAATTATTACCAGTTCCTCACCGCCGAAAGTGATACGATCCGACAGATGAACCAAAGTTTGGCGATCAGATTGAGTGGCAAGTGTAGCATTCAACATCAGACTAATTCCTTTAAACAATGAGTGGACAATAAAAAAACCCGGTTCCTTGTGGGTTCCGGGTTCTGAGAAAATTTAACGCAGCATCACCTACCCGGAACTACTTCCGAACCAAAAAAAGTAAAACAAGGTAAACCAGTGATTCAGGTAGGTTGTCATCAGATACTCCTTAAAAAACAAAAAGACCGCAGCTTTCGCTCTGCGGTCCACCGGGGAGGTTCCATGAGGAACTCTGCTCACCTCCGGTGAACCTCCGTAAACCAAAAATAAAAGTAGTTGTTGCAGTTGAGCATAGCTGTGGGCTTTCTATGAAACGTTAACGAGATGCCTGTTACTGGACACGATAGCAAGCTGTTGTGGCTAAGTCAATACCTGATCGGGATCAAGTTTCTGTTTCCCACGGGTGTGGAGGCAAGATGTAGGTTGGGTTGATGGACGAAACCCAACTCATATATATCGCACTACGGGGATACCTTAGGACATCAGTTTCTCCCAAGAGGGAACAGGGAACAGGGAACAGGGAACAGTAAAAATCAAAACTCAAGAACTCTAGCTCAAGAAGGATGTAGATTCTAGCTTGTTCTGTCTACTGTGGCGAATAGTTCTAATATTCCATTGGGTAAAGATAGCATTATGGGTCGAGTCGATAACAAAATTGCTCTCGTCACAGGTGGCGTTGCTGGCATTGGACAGGCGATCGCACGACTACTGGGAGCAGAAGGGGCAAAGGTAGTGGTAACGGACATTGACCAACAAAAGAGTCAAGACACCATCAGCCAGATTGAGCAGGCAGGTGGCAAAGCTCAATTCTACCAGCATGATGTTGCCTCACCAGAGGATTGGCAACGTGTTTTAAATGAAACGCAAACTGTTTGGGGTATACCCAATATCCTCGTCAATAATGCCGGGATTCTCTTCTACAAAGAACTGGCGAAAACAACAGTAGACGATTGGCACAAAATGATGAATGTCAATGCTTTAGGCGTTTACCTGGGCATGAAGTATTGTGCGCCATTAATGGCTCAACAGGATGGCGGTTCAATTGTGAATATTTCTTCCACGGCTGGCTTACTCGGTGTTCCCCGACAAACCTTGTACGGTGCAAGTAAAGGCGCTGTACGCACGATGACCAAAGATGCGGCGATGGAATTCGCACCCCAACAGGTACGCATTAACTCAGTTCATCCCAGTATTGTAGATACGCAGATGGCAGATTACGGTGCTAAAGAACGGGGGAAAAGCAAGGAAGAGTTGGGCAAAATGTATCCCCTCGGTCGAATTGGTAAACCTAGCGATGTTGCCTATGCTACGTTATTTCTGGCTTCTGATGAATCCAGTTTTATTACAGGCTCTGAATTAGTTATCGACGGTGGGTATAGCGCCAGATAAAAGGTGTTCGGTCTATCCAAGCAAGATCCCCGACTTCTTTGAGAAGTCGGGGATCTGTGTACATCACTTATTTGAAAATTTGAAAAATAATAAATAATAAATAATAAATATAAGACTCAAAAGCGCAAACAATGAACCTAAATTTAACCGAACATACCGAAGGCAACGCCACATTTAAAATTGGTAATGCGTTTTATCGCCCAGGGACGCAAGTGGTGCGAGATTTAGGGGTTTTAGCTGCAGCCATTTATAAGTCTAAAATTGGTCACTTACGAGTAATTGATGCGATGAGTGGCTGTGGAGTGCGTTCTCTACGCTATAGTTTGGAGAGTCAAGCCGATTGGATCTGGGTGAATGAGGGAAATCCTGAGCTTAAGCCGATTCTACAGCAAAATTTAGCAGGCGCGATCGCAAGCCATAAAGCCACCCTTACCCATCTCGACGCCAATCAGGTCTTTTTTGAGTGCTATAACCGCCGAGATTACTACGATTTCATCGATGTGGATTGCTTTGGTTCCCCTACCCCTTATCTGGATACCAGCCTCTGGGCGCTGAAACTAGGCGGACTCCTCTATCTCACCAGTACCGATGGGCGTAAACTAACAGGTCATGCTTCAGAAAGTAGTTTGGGTATTTATGGGGCATATCCCCGCAACCATCCCGCTGCCCAGGAACAAGGATTGCGAGTGGTGATTGGTAAACTCCAGCAGCAAGCCATTGCCAAGGGTTTGGGGATTGAGCCGATTTTCTCCCTGTTTACGGGTCAAACCTATCGCCTGATGGTGCGTTTGGTCAAAACCCAGCCGTTGACGCTACAAAATTACGGGTTTCTGGGTTATTGTCATCACTGTGGTAATTATCAAATTGTGTCCTGGCGTCAGTTAGGGCGTGTGGTTTGTGCTTATGACCAAAAATCCCTGACCCTGAGTGGTCCCCTGTGGCTGGGACTGTTGCATAATCAATCTTGGTTAAGACAGATGCAGGAATTAGCTCAAAAGTGGCACTGGCCAAAACGGGTACAACTCCTCAGCCTCATGAAAGCCGAAGCCGATTTCCCGCCCTACTTTTATACCTTGGCGGAAATTGGACGCCGAGGGCGTTTGGATATCCCCAAACGAGAGTATCTGATTCAGGCATTGCGCGATCGCGGATATTTCGCCTGTGCGACTCATATTACACCCGGAGCGATTAAAACCAACGCCGATATTCACACTTGTATCGCTGTCGCCCTAAATTCTGTACACTGTACTAAGAAATGTTAACAAGCTTCAAACCCTTACGAAGGACGTAGCTTGCTTCTTTTCGGGAACGAGTAGGGCAATGACAAATGACGAATTATTACTGTTGCACAAAAAAATTAACAAAATTCTCGCCCCAAGGAAAAATCTTAACTTTCATAAACTTTTAATTCATCGTGGTGCTAGAGTATAACGCTGAGTTGAAGCAAGATGTTATCTTGGAAATCGCCCAGTCCATTACCTATTGAAAACACTACCTTGAGAGGCTTCTCACCACGATGACTGCCATTTTAAAGGTTGGCGACCAAACCATCACGGCTGAAGAAGTAATTCCCCTGTTAGCCAAATATCAATTACTCCCTCAGTTATTGCGAGAAATCATTATTGATCAAGCCATTGCCACCCTAGATTGTACCGACGAAGAAAAAAATGCTGCCTGCGAGCAGTTCTATACTAAAAATCAGCTAACTTCCGAGGAAGAGCGTCAAGCGTGGCGCGATCGCCAAGACTTAAGCTTAGAACAAGTTGAAGAGTTAGCGGTTCGGGGACTGAAGCTGGAAAAATTTAAACAGGCGACTTGGGGACATAAGATTGAGTCCTATTTCCTCAAGCGCAAAGGACGGTTAGATCGGGTGATTTATTCCCTGATTCGGACAAAGGAGGCGGCGATTGCCCAAGAACTCTATTTTCGTATCCAAGAAGGAGAACAATCGTTTAATGAACTCGCCCGTGATTATTCCCAAGGACCAGAGGCGCAAACAGGCGGATTAGTCGGACCTGTGGAACTGAGTACACCCCACCCCACCTTGGCGCAAATGTTAACCGTTAGCCAACCCGGTCAACTTCTACCCCCTACCCGCTTGGGGGACTGGTTTATCGTCATTCGTTTAGAAAAGTTTTTACCCGTACAACTAGATGATGCCATGCGTCAGCGACTCCTGGATGAAATGTTTACCACCTGGTTAAAAGAGCAACTGCGACAACAGATATCCTTAGGTACACCTGTTCAATCCTAAACCCTGTCAAGACGTGCCATGCTACGTCTGGAACAATGCTATTCCCTGAGGCTTGCCCATGACCTACACAAAGACAACGATTCAGGATTTTCTGGCGGATATCGTTCCCTTCAATCAACTTGAAGCTTCGACCCTAACCAAGTTGGCGGAAAAAAGTCAACTGTTGCGCTATCGCATGGGTCAACCGATCCTGGTGCGAGACAAAATGCCCTCTCAAATCTCGATTCTCTATGAGGGAAAGGCGCGGCTTTTAAGCTACGAACAAACCACCCAAAAACCCGTCACTCTGGACTTGTTGAAACCGGGCGCGATTCTGGGTTGGGTGAGTCTGATCCGGGGTATCCCTTGTGAAACCGCGATCGCATCGACGGAATCGGTCTGTTTAACCATCCCCACGGGTCAGTTTTTATCGTTGATGGCACAGGAACCCACCGCTACCGCCGCGTTCCAAAACCAGTGCAGTGTCATCGAAGCCTTCGAGTTAATCGGCGCGGAGTTGGTGCGCCAAGCCAGTGGGATTATGAATCTCAAAGAACTGGCAAAAAACGCTTACCAAGATGCCGAGGTGCGTTACCTCTATCCCATGACAGACGCCACGGAACTGCTGACACCAGATCGGGTGTGGTTTGTCAGTGGCGGGAGTGTCGTCAAAGATTTTCCCGTGGGAAGTCGGCTGACGCCAGAGGCAATTTCTCAGGGATTGGACATCCAAGGATCTACCCCCGCCCGGATTGTCGGGTTTCGCGAATCGGATTTAGTCGGGGAAGGTGAAACTGAACCCCCTACCGCCCCAGTTACAGTAGTTGGTGAACAAACCCCCCTCACCACCGACGATGACCCCTGGCTGGATGATACCGATGGCAACGATAGTATCCCCTATGCCCCCGATAAACCGCCAGAAGCCACAGAGGACGTCGATCAAACCTCTGACCAACGCCGCAAATATCCCCATGTCCGAGGGAAGGGACTCCTCGATGGTACCCTCGCCTGTTTCCAAATGCTGAGTAAGTATTTAGAAATGCCCTTTCGCCGGGATGTGATTCGTCGGGTACTTAATGAACAGATGCAGCGAACTGGGGGACTGTCGTTACCCCTGTGTGGGGCGGTGGCGGATTTAATCGGTTTACATGCCCAATTGGTAAATGTACCGCCCCAATCGATTAGTCGCCTGCAAACCCCCGCCCTGGTTCCTTGGTATGAAGGCTTTGCCGTTCTCTATGAAGCCAAGCCACGGGAATTGCTGCTGGGCGTGCCAGAACTGGGGATTGTCCGCCGCAAACCTGCTGATTTACTGGATAGTTTACCGAGAAGCGAAGACGGGCAGTCACCGGAAGCGATCCCAGTGCTGCTGGTACAACGGACGAAACATACGCCGAAGCAACGGTTTGGTTTGCAGTGGTTTCTGCCGTCGCTGGTACGCTATCGCCGCGTCTTAATTTTGGTGTTTATCGCCTCCTTTTTTGTGCAGCTATTTGGATTGGCGAATCCGTTGATGATTCAGGTGATCATCGATAAGGTGATTGTGCAGAACAGTATTGATACGCTGCATGTGCTGGGGTTGTTCCTGGTGATCATTGCCGTTTTTGAGGCGCTATTAACCAGTTTCCGAACCTATCTATTTGTGGATACGACGAACCGGATTGACATGCATCTGGGGTCGGAGATTATTGACCACTTAGTCCGCTTACCGTTGCGGTATTTTGAACGGCGTCCCGTGGGGGAACTGGCAAGTCGAATTAATGAGTTAGAAAATATTCGGCAGTTTCTTACCGGAACGGCGTTGACGGTGGTGTTAGATGCGGTGTTTTCCGTGTTGTACATCGTGGTCATGTTTATTTATAGCTGGGTGCTAACCATTGTCTCCTTGGCGATTATTCCCCTGTTTGTGTTGTTAACCGTCATTGTTTCACCGATTGTCCGTCGCCAACTGCGAACTAAAGCCGAACGGAACGCCCAGACGCAATCCTATTTAGTGGAAGTTATGTCTGGGATTCAAACCGTCAAAGCGCAAAACATCGAGTTGCGATCGCGCTGGCAATGGCAGGAACGCTATGCCCGGTATGTATCGGCAGGGTTTAAGACGGTGCTAACGTCCACAACGGCGGGTTCAATGAGTAATTTCTTGAATAAACTCTCGGCGTTGTTAGTGTTATGGGTGGGGGCTTATCTGGTGTTAGATGGGCAATTAACCTTGGGGCAATTAATCGCTTTCCGAATTATTTCCGGCTATGTTACCAGTCCCCTACTCCGGTTAGCCCAACTGTGGCAGAATTTCCAAGAAACGGCGCTATCCTTGGAACGGTTAAGTGATATTGTGGATAGCCCTCAAGAAGCGGATGAAGAGGATCGCTTAAATATTCCTATGCCTGCGATTAAAGGGGAAGTGGAGTATGAAAATCTCTCTTTCCGCTTTGGCACCAGTGGTCCTTGGCAATTAACCAATATTAACCTGCATTTTCCGGCTGGTATATTTGTCGGGATTGTCGGTCAAAGTGGTTCGGGTAAGAGTACGTTAATGAAACTATTACCCCGCCTCTATGATGTCGATTCAGGCAGAATTCTAATCGACAACTACGATATCTCCAAAGTTGAACTCTATTCTCTACGTCGTCAGGTAGGGATTGTACCCCAGGATAGTCTGCTGTTTGATGGTACGGTACAAGATAATATTGCCCTGACCAATCCCGATGCTAGCGCCGAGGAAATCATTGAAGCCGCCAAAGTCGCTGCCGCTCATGACTTTATCATGGGCTTGTCCAGTGGTTACAATACAAGAGTCGGGGAGCGGGGATCATCTCTATCAGGAGGACAACGCCAGCGGATTGCCATTGCCCGCACGGTACTACAAAATCCGCGACTCTTAATTTTGGATGAAGCCACCAGCGCCCTTGACTATGACACCGAACGGCAAGTTTGTTTAAATCTAATTGAAGCCTTCAAAGGACGCACCGTCTTTTTCATTACCCACCGTCTAAGTACCATTCGCAACAGCGACATCATTTTAATGATGGATAAAGGCTCAGTCGTTGAACAAGGAACCCATGACGAACTGATGGCACTGCAAGGGCGCTACTACTGCCTCTATCAACAGCAAGACGCTCAACTTTAATGGTCATTCATCATGCTTATGTTAGTAGCCAGTAAGCAAATAACGAATGACAACTGACGAATGACGAATGACGAAGGACTAATTATATCATGAATCAACGCAACGGATCATCCAGCCAACCCCTTGCCACGCGATCGCCCGCACAGTCGGTGAAAACCGCAACCAAAGCCGGAACCACCCGTCGAACCAATCAACCCCCAGAATTTGATCAACCCGTTATCCTGCAACAATCTCCCCTGTGGCCCCGCATGATTGTGGTAGCGATTCTTGGGGTGACGACATTAACCGTCGGATGGGCGTGTTTGGCGAAAATTGAAGAAGCCATTCCCGCCCAAGGCAAACTCGAACCCAAAGCCGCCGTCAAGGAAGTCCAAGCCCCTCAAGGTGGGGTGGTTAAATCGGTGGAGATTGAAGAAGGCGATCGCGTCGAAAAAGGGGATACCCTACTCACCTTTGACCAAACGGCGGCTCAAGCTCAATTTAAATCCCTCCAGCAAATTCGCGCCGCTTTAATCCAAGAAAATCAATTTTATCAGGCTCAGATGACGGGCAAAGCCGTTCCCATTGACCCCGAAAATCTGCCAGAGAAACTCCCGCCCCAAATTGCCTCACTGACCAAAAATCGGGCGGCTTTAGTGGCAGAAAAGAACTTTTATCAAGCCCAACTCACCGGAAATCCAGCCGGATTAACTCTAGCCCAACGGCAACGCTTACAGGCAAGCCAAAACGAGTATAACTCTCGTGTCGCGGCAGCCGATTTAGAAGTCGAACAACTCAACCGACAACTGACTCAAACCCAAATCCAACTTGCCGATGCTGAACAAGTGTTAGCCTTTAACCAACAAATTACCGATCGCCTAGAAAAACTGTGGCGAGAAGGTGCATTCGGCGAACTCCAGTATCTGCGTCAGAAACAAGACACCGACAGCAGCGCCGCCGAAGTAGCCCGTTTGAGACAAGAACAGGAACGGTTAGATAAAGCGATTCAGCAAGCCCAGGAACGCAAACAAAACACCATGGCGCTCTCAGAAGAAGAACTGCGAACGCTAATTGCCCAAAACGAACAACGGATTGCTGAAATTGACAGCCAACTCACCAAAATTATTGTTGAAAACCAAAAACGTCTCCAAGAAATCGAAAGTCAACTCAGCCAAATCCAGGTAACGTTAACCAATCAGGAATTACAGGCACCTGAAGGCGGCATCGTTTTTGACTTGCAAGCCAGTCCTGAATTTGTGGCAAACACCAGTGAACCTGTTCTGAAAATTGTGCCGAATGACACACTCGTTGCCAAAGTTTATATCACTAACCAAGACATTGGTTTTGTCAATGAAGGAATGCCCGTGGATGTCAGGGTTGATTCCTTCCCCTATAGCGAATTTGGGGATGTCAAAGGCAAGTTAGTCCAGATTGGTTCGGATGCCTTACCCCCCAATGAAGTTTATCCCTTCTATCGTTTTCCCGCCGAAATTCGCATGGATAGACAAACAATATCCGTCAACGGCAAAGAAGTTCCCTTACAATCGGGGATGTCGATAAGCGCTAATATCAGGGTACGCAAGCGCCCTGTGATTAGTATCTTCAGCGACTTGTTTATGCGGAAAATTGATAGTGTGAAAACGGTAAGGTAGTCGTTTGTCGGGGTGAGCCAAAACCCTGTAGAGACGTTGCATGCAACGTCTCTACAATCTGTCTGTAAACATAACAGGGTTATGGATACAAAATTTGATATCATGGGTTTTGTTGATGTATTATTTTTTCAACTTCCTTAAGCACCTCAGCTAAAAGTGGAGCATCTGATGTAATGACATTATCCTCGCTGCCATCATGTTTATGATGGGGAAAAGTAGAAAGATTTAATTTTCGGTGGTGTTCTGTATTGTCATAGCGAAAAATTAAATTATTTACTGAATCCATATATTGATAACTATACATTTTTCTATTCAGATAAATTTCTACATAGACAAATTCTCGAAAATGCAGTAATGAATTATCGTTGAAGTCAATTTTTCCTCTAATAAAACCTTCATATATTCCTCTTTTGTCTCGTTCAAGATTAAATAATTGTACGATTGAAGAAGATTCAATCAAAAGCTTAATTTGCTGAAAATACTCTTCAATCAACAAAATCAATTTCCTCTATAGACTCTTTGGTTTTTTGTAGATGTGTCAACATTCGAGATTCTCCAATCCATTCATCAAAGTCAAAATTATGGGCGAATTCATCATTGTTAAATCGGGTGATAAATTCCTCTGTCGATAATTGATACTTGGTTTCAAATGCTTGAAGACGTTCTTGTGTTTTTTTTATGCCTGCGTTAATGCTATGTAATCTTTCCGACAAAGCACTTTGAATAATTTGTCTGAGAGAATCTGGATCTTTTGATCTAAGTTTGAGTTCAGCCATCCTCTTTTGTTTAGATTTTGAAGGAGTTGTTTAATTGTATCGCAGTGCGATCGCGGATTTTGTCGCGGGCTTCCCTTGATAAAGCTTTAACCTTAAGTTCTCCCAGCAAAAAAAACGAAACAGCCTCACAGTGAGGCTTTCCGCGATTTTTGAGCCACCCTGCTTATGTACAATCGATGAAACTTATCTCATTGATGTGACTAAACCCGCCCCGACTCAATTCAATCGGTTATCCCTAGCGCTAGTATGAAAGGCAGAGCCTCCCTAAAAGCATTCCCTTCTCAAGCCTGGAAACGAGGCGACGAGGCTACGGAGAGCTTCCCTGTTCCCTGTTCCCTGTTCCCTTGAGTAATGAGCTACTGTATCAACCTCACCTGTCAATCTCCCCAAAACCAGAATGGGAGTAGGGTTTGCCAAAACTGTGGGGCAAAATTACGACTAGGCGATCGCTATACACCTATTCGCCAAATTGGTCAAGGGGGTTTTGGGAGAACCTTCTTGGCGGTGGATGAATATAAACCCTCGAAACCCCATTGCGTGATTAAACAGGTTTTTCCTCATATTCACGGAAGTCAAAACCGACAAAAAGTAGCAGAACTCTTTGAACAAGAAGCGGTGCGCCTGGACGAATTAGGTAAACATCCCCAAATTCCAGAACTCTTGGCGCATTTTGAAGCAGAGGGTTGTCAATATTTGGTGCAAGAGTTTATTCCGGGACAGACTTTAGCTGAAAAACTGGCTCAAGAGGGTAGTTTTGATGACACTCAAATTATTAACCTGTTGCAGGATTTATTACCCGTCTTACAATTTATCCACAACCAACAGGTGATTCATCGAGATATTAAACCCGAAAATATTATTCAACGTATTCCAGCTTCTCCGTCTCAACTGACTCAAATTTCAGCAACCTCTCAGACAGAATCTGTCACCTCTTTCCAGACGTCTGCCCCCAAACTGGTACTGGTGGATTTTGGTGCCTCTAAGTTTTCCCCTAGAACCGCCCTATCGGTTACCGGAACCGTGATTGGCAGTGCTGGCTATACTGCCCCGGAACAAGCCGCCGGGAAAGCCGTATTTGCTAGCGATATCTATAGTTTAGGTGTAACTTGTATTCATCTTTTAACCAAAACTGATCCCTTTGATCTGTATTCATTCGATGACGGGGTTTGGGTATGGCGAGACATTCTTAACCATCCAATCAGCGAACGGTTAGGTCGCATTCTGGATAAAATGTTGCAAGGTGCGACAAAGCAACGTTATCAGTCAGCGACAGAAGTCCTCCATGACTTAGAGACGGTGACAAATCCGCCTTCATTATCTCTGTCTAAAACACCTTCCTTACTTCCAATAAAAAAAGAACTGATTGTCGCTAAACTGGGTGAGGCGAATTATCGACGTATCCGGGATGCGATTAAACAGGCGGAACCTCAGACGCGCATTATCGTGCGTCCCGGTTTCTATCAGGAAAGTTTAGTAATTGATAAGGACGTGGAAATTGTGGGACAGGGACAACCCGAGGATATTATTATCGAAAGTCGATACCAACCTTGTCTGCAAATTCAGACCGAACAAGCCGTTGTTCGCGGCTTAACCCTGCGTCATCAAGATTGGTTTAATGTACAACAGGCAAATGGGATGGGGCGTTTAATTGGTGAACCCTTGCTGAAGCCCTATGCCATTGATATACCTCAAGGGCAATTAATTTTAGAGGACTGTACGATTATATCCAACGGTATTGCCTGTATCTATATTCATGGCGCGATCGCGAATCCCAAAATCCGCTATTGTCAGATCCAAGGTGGAGCGATGTATGGGATTTTAGTGAGTCAGAATGGTCAGGGATTAATAGAAAACTGTACCCTATCAGACCATAATACGGGCGTGTCTATTCTTAAAGGCAGTCATCCCACGCTACAGCACTGCAAAATTTATAGAATGCAGCAGGATGGCGTATTTATTGGTTCGGATTGTAAAGTGACGTTAGCCGCCTGCGATATTGGCGCAAATGGGGGAGTTGGCGTCACAATTAAAAAAGAGGGTAATGCTAAGATTTGGCAATGTCAGATTAATCGGAATCAGGCACAAGGAATTTATGTCGAATCCAATGGTGCCGGTCCAATTGAAGCGTGTGATTTGAGTGGGAATCGGGGTGGGGCTTGGTATATTGCGCCCCAGTGTTCGGTAAATCGGCATGGGAATCGGGAGTAGAAGACGCGCCATATTCATGCAGCAAGCCCTATATAGGGGCTGCTGAATAAGTGTTGTGGTGAGGGGGAGCGGGGGAAGCTGGGGAAGCTGGGGGAGCTGGGGGAGCTGGGGGAGCAAGGGTACATTTTTCCTGAGCAAAGTGATGCCATACATTTAAAGAATACTACCCGATTTCCTTGAATCAAACCCTCTGTCAATAAAGCTCAAAGTATTGATGGGCTTTGCGGTTTCGGCTTCGTGCAGCAAGCCCTACATAAAGACAATGGTAGGGGCGACCCGCCGCATTCAATTCACACCGCCCAGCCCTTAATGTGATCGGGTCGCCCTGGGCTGAGTATCGGGAATGATCAGAAACCACGTACCGTTATAAAAGGGCGAGTCGAGATAGGTTAATTCTCACACCGCCGACGATATGCAGCGACCATGGGTGTCAACTTAAGGTGCAAACTAATACTGACAAGGTTTTAAGCTGTGTCTGTCTACTCCTCGACATTTCCCCCTCATCCCCTAACCCCTTCTCCCACCGTGGGGAGAAGGGGAACCGGATCTCTTGCTCCCCTCTCCCAAGCTTGGGAGAGGGGCTGGGGGTGAGGGGTTGAGCTTAAGTTGACACCAATATGCAGCGACTCGCCCCTACAACCGCGATAATTCCTCTAACTTTCGTAAGCACGCCCGCCTCTAGACAGCGCTGTTGCCAAGGCGATTCCGGGTAAGGTGATCACGATAGCCCAAGGCGATCGCAACCAGTCTAGCTGTGCTTCTTTTTGCTGATAAGACTCAGACTGCTTATACATACAGGGTTGAGCGGAACTAGCTGAACCTAGCACCACACCCGTTGCGATCGCGCTCGTCGCCAAAACAGCCGCTACTACTACTTTAGGTTTCATCATCGTTTAAATAAATCTTAAAGGACTTTACTAGGAACGATCCCTGTTCGCACCCAACTTGTCTAGATTTTATATCATGTCAGGCTATGCAAGTTCCCTCCCCTTGACAAGGGGAGGGTTAGGGAGGGGTTCAATCAAGGTATGGCGGATTTTTCACCAATGGCACGCCATGCATCCCTACCTCGATTGGTGTTATCTATGAACCGATGCGGATGGGTTTATCAGTTTATAGGTGACTTCTTTAATCCGGTGAACACTATTGATCTGAATGCCGAGATTCAACAGAATTTCCCACCCTTCACCTAAAAGATTCAGTCCCAATAATTTTCCTTGATCAAAGCATAGGCTATGTTCTTGGAAGTTATTTAATTTGATGACGTTCCCATTCCAGACTAAAGACTCTAAAAGTACAGACTCCGTATTATTCCCATTCAGGAAATGACCAGAGCAGCTAAATGTACCTCTGCCAACTCCATGCACCTGAAACTCATAACAGAGGGAGTTATCTGAACCGGACTTAGCAGTAACTTTGGCTAAGGGCTGGGAAGCAGCAGGGGCGGCAACGGAAACGGTTGAGTAATTTTGATTCATTGGAAGTCTATAGGTAAAGGACAATCCTCGTGCTTCAGACAACACCCCGTCAATCTTTGAGTATTTACTATCGTATGTATTGCGCTTAATTAATATTTATAACATTTCGTTTACAATCTGTCTAGTCTTCTCATGAAAATTGCTGATAATCTTCAGATTGTCAGTGAATTAATTAATTTTTAATTGTAGAATTAAGCTTTGGTAAATTTATCGCCGTCACTATATTAAAAAAGGTAAATTTAAGCGGCAAAGGTTTATTTAGAAGCGTAATGCGCTAATCTAAATGAAGAGTGTACATGCAACCTACTTCCACCCAGCGATCTCTCACGCTTGGGTTTCTTGAGTACCACTTAGCGTCATGGGGGCGTCATGGGGGCGTCATTGGGCGCGATCGCGAGATGTCCGATTCATATCATGTATAGCACTACGGGGATACCTTAGGACATCAGTTGATCCCAAGAGGGAACAGGGAACAGGGAACAGGGAACAGGGAACAGGGAACAGGGAACAGTGTAGACATAGACCTGTAGAGACGTTGCATGCAACGTCTCTACAAGGTTATTGTAGTTTCTTAACACCTCAACTAGAAAATATGGTTAGTTCTGCGCCAAAAATATCCGTTGATTGAGCCGCTACTGTTTGAACATCAACATTATGGATCGTTGCCATAATCCAATAATGAGGTAAAGCAATCATCGTATCATTACCTTGTCCAATCAAAACTACGTGGCGTGGATCTAAGCTACCTAAATCAATTTTGTCTTGATAGGGGTTAAAGTTATTAATCTCACTAGATCCCCACATTTCTAAGCCAATGGTATCCTGTCCACCACCCAGCCAGATTTGATTTTGACCTCTACCTGCATTAATTAAATCATCACCTGAACCACTGTAAATAATGTCATTTCCATGTCCGGTACTAATCGTGTTTACCCCTTCACCAGCGTAGACGGTATCATCACCAGAACCAGTGGTAATCGTATCATTTCCAGAGCCACTATAAATCAGATTGTCACCATTTCCAGCATCAATGACATTCAACCCTTCATTGGCATAAATGGTGTCATTGCCATCCCCAGCCGTAATTGTGTCAGCAGCCGAACCGCCATAAATCAGATTATTGCCATCTCCAGCATCAATGACATTCAACCCTTCATTGGCATAGATGGTATCATTGCCATCCCCAGCCGTAATTGTGTCAGCAGCCGAACCGCCATAAATCGAATTATTACCATCTCCAGCATCAATTATATTGACCCCTTCATTGGCGTAGATGGTATCATTGCCATCCCCAGCCGTAATTGTGTCAGCAGCCGAACCGCCATAAATCAGATTATCACCATATATCGCAATAATCCTATTGATTCCTTCACCACCAAAAATAACATCATCACTTGATGTGCCTTCTAGCCAATCATCACCAACTGTTCCAAAAATGTAATTCATCGACTTGCTCCAAATGTGATTGTATGATATTGGATTATCTCTTGGATCTGTATGCTAAGACGGCAACTTTCCACCCATGCATTAACTTGAATTTTGCGACAATATAATCGCGCCAACCCTCTTTTTGAATGCAATATTTTCTAGTCAGAGTAAAATTGAATTCAACTTTATTTTATAAAGTTTTCTCTTGTTTTTTATAAAGTTTTAATAAAGAAATCATCAGGATTTTATGAAGTTTTGGTCAAGACGCAACCTAACTGATAGGCATTCCCATGCCCAGCAATGTTCTCTTGACTCTGAAATGCTGCAGTAATCAGCGATTCGGCATTTAAGCCTTAATGGTATTAAGGACGAAATCACGTTCAGTGCGAGCGTCTCGTTCGCTACTCATCCCTAATTTAAATCCATGACAGCTGATCCAGTTTGTCTAAGTAGCCGAACAACATTACCGTTGACGGTTGAGATGGGAAAGGAACGGGAAGGAACAGTCAGACAGATAATGTATAGCAGAATACAAAGATTCGATCAGTCAAAATCTCAAGCAAAAATCCAACCAATGTATTCCTGTATACATAGAGTATAAGATTAGGTTAAGAGACTCTCTCACATTCATAATATTTTTTTCAGATAAAAAATTAAAGATAGGGTGTATGCTTAAGTATGGAGGTTAACCTGTTCTTAACCAGAGAAACTCCACACTACTGTTACGAGGGTCAATGCCAATGGTTGGTGTGGTTTCACCTCGCCCAGAGCGGCAGGTCGAAATTTTACATGTTGTTCCAGGTCGTCTAAGACTCCGAGTCTTAGGAGAGGAACCGGGAACCGTATTAAAAGCGGTTACGCCTCACCTGCGAAAGCGGGTCGGCGTGCGAGAGATACGAACCAATGAGCAAATTGGAAGTTTACTCATTACCTTTGATACGAATCAGTTATCTCTAGCTCAACTTTTTCAAATTCTGGGGAATTTAGGACTTGGCGAAATTGAACAGCCTCAGAGTCAGGAACCTTTAGACGCAGAGGCTTGGAAAAAATCAGGAACTCAGCTTATATCCTTTATTCCCTTATTAATTGGACTGTTAACCACAAGGCAACTAGGACTGCAAGGATGGCGGTCAATTCTGGTCTATTTACTGACAGCGAATGTCGTTCGCCAGATTATGTATAATTTGGATTGGTTAGAAGACACAGGACAGAAGGAAGGTGACAAGGCGGACGAAAATAATGTCAATTTAGACGGAAAGGCTATTGCAACTGCTACACCTTATGAGCAAAATAATAAGCCGCCAACAGTCGCATTCAATACCAATTCAGCGGTTGTCTATGGCTTAGTTCATACAGTTCCGGGACGGATGCGTTTTCGTGTTCCTAAAGTTACCGAAGATTCAGCCTATCTGCGCCGATTGCAATCCTTAGTTAAAAAAGATGACTGGATTACCCAGATGCGCTGCAACAGCACCGTCGCATCTGTGGTGATCACCTACAATCCGATGCAGGTTTCCGAAGCGGAAGCTGGGTTACATTTCATTAGTCTGATTCAAATCGCTGCTGATCCTGACTTCAAAGAGCCGGAAAGCAGAGGAGCCGGGGATGTAGAGACGTGCCATGGCACGTCTGAGAACCAGGTTGTAGGGGCGGGTTTTACCGATAACGTTCCGGAGACAACAGATAACTTGACTAAACCCGCCCTTCCAGATGAACCAGAGGAAGGATCTGAGGAGATTGCAGCCGAGGTGAATTCGTTGACTCCTCCGGTGCAGGTAGAACAAGAGGATCACAAAAGTGAGGAGCCTGAGGAGAGTTCTGTTGAGCCGGATGTACAACCAGCCAACACCGATGATTCTGTAGCTAATAAATCAGAATCCATGGAAGACGCTCAACCCGCGATCGCAACCTCAGTGAGTCCTTGGTTGGAATTTAAGTCAGCAGCGCTTTCCACCATTCTCAGATTGATGGCAAAAATGCCAATCGTAGGCGTTTAATCCCAGTTGCGATCGCTCCCTATATATTGCTCACCAAAACAAATTGTATTGACAGAAAGAGAGGGTGGTGAAAATGAAGCAAGTGCTTTTGACATCTGGCAATGTTTCCCAGAAACAGACAGCAGCCATGGAACGTAAATCGCCAACTGTGATTGAGCGAACCAAGCCAAAAACACGACAGTTTCAGGTAACCTATCGAGTGGTTCACTCAACACCTGGACGAGTGCGGTTTCGGATTCCGCGCATTGCTCATGATTCTAACTATGCTCAACGGCTGCAACGGCTTTTAGCCGCAGAACCCCAAGTTACGTCTGTGCGGTTAAAACCAGCCGCCGCATCGGTGGTGATTCGCTATCTGCCCAGTGAACCGGATAGCCAGATGCGTTCCCGGTTAGGGAAACTGATTCAGCTTGCTACCAATGCAGCGCTAACGATTCCAGAGAATCCGACGCAGCCAGAGAAGTCACCGGAACCCGGAAATTGGTCTAGATTAAAATTACCGACGTTAGCCACAGTGATTTCTCTGGTTAGTGGTCCATTGGGGTTATCGTTCCATCCTTTAATTATCGGCGGTACAATCGCACTGGCGACAATACCTGTGGCTCGACGGGCGATCGAAAGTATTACTCAGGAACGCCGCCTCAATGTGGATTTTCTGGATCTAGCCGCGATTACGATTATTACCGCTCAACGCCACTTCCTCACCTCCTGTAGTATGTTGGGGCTAATTGAACTGGGTGAGGCAATTCGAGAACGCACGGCGCGTTCCTCTCACAGTCAAACCTTAGATTTGCTCAGTTCCTTGGCGCAGGTTGTTTGGGTGGAACGGAATGGCGAAAAACAGCAAATTCCGATTGAACAGGTACAGCCAGAGGATACCGTGATTGTGTATCCGGGGAATCAGATTCCCGTGGATGGGCAGATTCTGCATGGCAAAGCCCTGATTGATGAGCAAAAACTCACGGGTGAAGCTATGCCCGTGGTGCGAAGTGAGGGGGATAACGTTTATGCCTCCACATTGGTACGGGAAGGACAACTGTATATTCTAGCTGAACGTATCGGTGCAGATACCCTGGCAGGACGAACCCTGAAGTTACTGCAAGATGCCCCGGTTCATGATACCCGTGTGGAAAACTATGCGGCGAAAATTGCCGATCGCATGGTACTGCCGACTTTATTATTAGGGGGGGCTATTTTTGCTCTAACTCGGAATGCGGCGAGGGCGGCGTCAATTTTAACCATTGACTTTGCTACGGGGATTCGGGTATCGGTACCCACTACTGTAATGGCGGCGATGTTAAGTGCAGCCCGTCAGGGGATTCTATTACGGAGTGGGCGGGCGTTAGAGCAATTGGCGCGAGTGGATGCGATCGTTTTTGATAAGACGGGGACATTGACACAAGGCGATGTGGCAATGATTGGGATTAAAACCGCTGATCCCGCTATTTCTGAACTAGATGTGCTGCGACTGGCGGCGGCGGCGGAACAACGGATTACCCATCCGGTTGCGGAAGCCGTAATGCGTTACGCGAATTATCAGGAGGTGATTATACCCCAGCGCGGTGAGTGGGATTACCAAGTCGGTTTAGGGATTCAGGCGCAAATTGAAGGACAGACGGTGTTAGTGGGGAGCGAACGCTTCTTGGTGAAAGAGGGAATTGACCTAGAGTCATTCTATACCGCCCATCCTGACGTGAAGACAACCGGATATCCAACCATTTATGTGGCAAGTAATGGCAGACTTCTGGGTATATTGCAATATACCGATCCCTTGCGCCCCGAAAGTGCTGAAGTGATTGCCCTGTTGCGGGATGAGATTGGGGCGGAAATTCATATCCTAACGGGGGATAATTGTCAACGGGCGGCGACTGTGGCGGCTCAATTAAATATTCCTCCCAGTCATACCCACGCCGAAGCCTTCCCCCAACGCAAAGCGGAAGTGGTGCAGCAGTTACATGAAGCGGGGAAAACGGTGGCGTTTGTTGGTGATGGACTGAATGATTCAGCGGCGTTAGCCTATGCTGATGTATCGGTATCCTTCCGGGATGGATCAGATATTGCCCGCGAAACCGCTGATGTGGTGTTGATGCAGAATAACTTGCGCGGTTTAGTGGAAGCGATTGCGATCGCCCGGAATGCTAAAGAGATTATCCGCCAGAATACCAATATCGTCGCTGTACCTAATTTATCTGGTTTAGCGATCGCGGCGACGGTGGGATTAAATCCGATGACGGCAACGTTAATTAACAATGGTTCTAGTGTGATTGCTGGCGTCAACGGATTACGCCCTGCACTCAAGGGGGATAAAGCGGCGATTGAGGTTGAAGCCACGAGTGACTAATTTGTCATTTGTCATTTGTCATTCGTCATTCGTCATTTGTTATATATCCCTCATCTCCCCCTGCTCCCCCTGCTTCCCCCGCTTCCCCCTGCTCCCCCTGCTCCCCCTGCTTCCCCCGCTTCCCCCGCTCCCCCTGCTTCCCCTGCTTCCCCCGCTCCCCCCGCTTCCCCTGCTCCCCCTGCTTCCCCTGCTTCCCCTGCTCCCCCCGCTCCCCCTGCTGTCTCAACTTGAAAGTTTTCAATCTACGTTTGGAGGTGTTTTATGAGTTTATTTGATCTCGAAGATTTAGTCGAAGACATTGGCATTCCCGGTGTTCTTATCGGTGTTGGTGCGGTTGTTCTTGCACCAATTTTTGGTCCAGCCTTGGCGAAAGCAGGTAAACCTGTTGCTAAAGCTGCGATTAAAGGTGGCATTGTCTTCTATGAAAAGAGCAAAATTGTCATGGCAGAAGCTGGCGAAGCTTTTGGCGATTTAGTGGCACAGAGTAAGGCAGAACTGGCGACTGAATTAGACGAGAATAGCATTGTTCAAGTGTCCAATCATCCGGAAACGAACTAATAGTGTATCCCTAGGATCATGCATTTTCCTGGGTGGGTTGCTAGAATAACAGTTCCGGAAAAGTTTTTTGAATGAAGGAGGTACATTATGGCTTTTAAAATAACTGATCTGTTTGAAGATCTGGGGGTTCCCGGTGTTGTGGCGGGTATTGGTGCCGTTGTTGCTGCGCCGTTGCTGATTCCGGCTGCTGTCAAGGTGGGGAAACCTGTTGCCAAAGCGATGGTCAAAGGTGGAATTGTCTTTTACGAAAAAGGTAAAGGGATGATTTCAGAATCTGGCGAAGTTTTTGAAGACATCGTGGCAGAAGCAAAGGCAGAATTGGCTGAACAAAAAAGCCAAGCCGAATTGGAACCCGCGCCGAATAGTGAAGGTTAATTTCGATTAATCCTGTAGAGACGCGCCATGGCGCGTCTCTACAATTCGTGATGCACAATTCATAATTGATAATTTATTATGATTATCACCAATAATTCCAAAATGCCCAAACTAAAGGAAACGATGCCAGACATCGGTGCTTCATCGATTTATGCTGAATTGATTAGTCAAACGCCAGGGCGAGTGCGATTACGGGTGGCTCCAGAGTATCGCCAATCTGAGGACATTGAACCGCTGATCAAGTTGTTAAATGAACGTCTAGAGATTTATCGGGTACGAGCTAATATCCACAGTGGTAGTATTACTATTTTTTACGCCCAAGATCACATTAATTTCGAGGGAGTTTGGGCGATTTTGCAGGATTTAGGAGTTACGTTTAGTCCGATTCCTGAAAAAGAACCGAGGCGTTCGGAAAAGGGTCAATCTGATGCGGCGGCGAGTGTAACTTATGCCGTTACTCATTTCAATCGTCGCGTGAGACGGGCAACCGATGGGATAGTTGATATAAGATTTTTGATTCCTTTGGGTTTTAGTGTTTTAGCGATAAGGCAATTAATCGTTAAGGGATTGATGATTGAAGTGATTCCTTGGTATGTTTTAGCTTGGTATTCTTTTGATAGTTTTATTAAGCTGCATTATACTAGCGAAATTCCGGAATAGATAGCCGATTAAGCCTGGAACTAAAGTTCCGGCTAAAAGCTTAAACCCGTTAAAACGGGTTGCAAGATTTACCTAGTAAGCTAAGGCTTACTTAAGCTTTAGGTTCCGGAAATTTATTTGCTGGCGTCCTCGTCCTAGTTTGCAATGTGCGGTTTAAGTCAGCGTAATTAGATTTATAGCACTACGGGGATACGTTAGCATATTTCCCTGTTGCCTGTTGCCTTTTCACCTAATTGTATTGTCCTAACCTCAATGCGTAGTGCTATAAAGGTTTGTGGTGGGTGACAGGCGTTTATGGCGCTAAAGCGCAACTACAAGCGCAATTACGAACTTTCAGGTTATTGTGTAAGGGAGAGTCTAATGCCTGAGTGACGGTGAATAAATTTAAGCAGGTTTGGCAGCTTCTCAATACTGATATCCGGGATTTAGGGAAACCGGGAGAAATTGCCGAGGCTGGCGCAGAGGTTTCTAAGGCGGGGTTAGAATTAGCGATCGCGCTGGGTTTGTTGGGAACGCCAGCCGCACCTGTGGCGGTGATCCCGGCGGGGTTGTCGTTTGTGGGGCTTGCTCGCAAAGGGGTGAACCTGTATCGTGATAAGGCGAAGGGGAAGACAAGCTTAGAAGCGTGGGCTGCGATCGCGTTTCCTTTAGCGTATCTGGAAAGTTTCGATAAGTTAGTGCGTGAGAATGATTGGCTACAGCAGGCGATCGGTTCTGGGATATCAAATCAAGCGGCTAAATCACAACTGGATCAGCTTGGAGAACTTCAACTCGATCAGAAATTAATTGAAGACGCTTTAACTTATTTTCCTGAATCCCGGTTAGGACAGGCTTTAAATCAACAATTATCAGAATACTTAAACCAAGCGGGATTAAATCAGTACAGTATTCCCATTGTCACCGGATGGGTAGCCTGGGGAATCTATCCGATAATTGATCAGCTACTCTCCTATGAATCAGAGAAGATTACCCAACCTCTACAATTAACCCGAACCGCCGCACGGGAAACCCAAGCAACCCAGAAATATAGCAGCATTGAATCCTATTTAACGGAACAGATATCTCCTGATACCAGTAATCCTCTGTTACAAAGTCAGTGGAAGGTATTGGGTGAAATGTTCACGCTTCCGGATATCTATGTGCCACTGGAAGCCCATTTAGTCGATAAAAACGGCAAAGTTTATAAACAAGCAAACCCGGTTAATTTAGAACAGTGGGCAACAGAACAACTTACGGACTCGGATAAAAATGGTCAAGTTCTGTTCATTCAAGCGGGACCCGGACGAGGAAAAAGTGTCTTTTGTCGCATGTTTTCCAATTGGGTGCGAGAACATCTTCATCCCATCTGGACACCGATTCTGATTCGACTCCGGGATATTGACGCCTTTGAAAACAATATCGAAAATACCCTCCGCGCTGCGGTTAAGGCAAATTTTGTTAAGAGTGATGACGGCTGGTTAACTGACCGCAATACCCGATTTTTATTCGTGCTGGATGGATTTGATGAATTGCGAATGGAGGGGAGAACTACAGGCGGGATTGAAAAGTTTCTCAAACAGGTGGGAAATTATCAAACCATTTGTCAGCAAAATTCACAACTGGTACATCGGTTTTTAGTCACGGGTAGAGAATTAGCATTACATGATGAACGATTTCTCCCTGGAAATTTAGAACGGGTAGAAATTGCCCTCATGAATGACCAACTCCAGCAGCAGTGGTTGGGGAAATGGTCAAAGTTAGTAGGTGAGGATAACGCTAATGCATTTGGGGAATTTTTACAGGCTGAAAACTGCCCAGAACGGGTGAAGGAATTGGCGCAAGAACCGCTATTACTTTACCTTTTAGCTGCGATGCACCGGGATGGTGAAATATCCTTGGAAATGTTTGAGGGAACCAGCCGCGCTGGTGCGAAAGTGTTAATTTATCAAAAGGCTTTAGATTGGGTACTGACTCAGCAGCGTTCTCAAGAACTGAATCTGGAACTTACTGCACAGGAAACAGAAGACTTGCGGCGCATTCTCACGGAAGCGGGGTTATGTGTCACCCAATCGGGTGGAGAGTGGACTTCAATTGCCATGATTGAGGAACGTCTCAAGGGAGATGATCAAGCCAGAAAATTGTTAGAAAAGGCACGAGAACGCATTGGCAATAATCCCTTGAAAAATGCGCTAGCAGCGTTTTATTTACGACCCGCTTCGGCTGCTGACGCCACAGAAGGCGCGGTGGAGTTTGTCCATAAAAGTTTTGCTGAGTTCTTATGCGCCCAGCGGTTAGTTGAAAGTTTGAAAGAGTGGGTATTAGTTGAACCGCGCCGCAGACGTGGAGGTTTTCTGGTTAGCCGGGAAAAGTTAGCCGAGGAAGTTTACGATTTACTGGGGTATGGGGGGCTGACATCGGAAATTGTCGAGTATGTGATGGTGTTGCTTGATGTCAATCAGGAAGAATTTTTGCAATTATTTCAGCGTTTAGAAGAGTTCTACCTCGATTGGTGCAATGGGGACTTTATTAATGCAGAACCTACGAGTAATCTGCCTCAGAAAACGATGCTGCAATTGCGAAAGCATGGCAGTTTAATGGGACTACGAGAGGTGGATATCTATGCTGGGCTAAATGTGATGATTCTGCTGTTAGTATTGAATCGTTACGCTCAGAACACGGATGAACTGAAGGGTAAGATTAGCTTTAATCCTTGTAGTCAGATAGATAGTGATAGTTTTGAACCAACTCGATTGCTTCGCATTATTAGTTATAGCAATAGCGTTAAACTTGACACCTTTGTAAATATAGTTAGCCAATTTCTTAGCCGCGCCGACCTCAAAAATGTAGACTTTACAGGTGCGGATTTCAGCAACGCCGACCTCAGAAATGCAGACTTTACATATGCGGATTTCAGCCGTACCGCCCTAAGCCGTGCCAACTTTAGCGATGCCAATCTCATTCGCGTCAACCTCAGCAACGCTGACCTAGTGAACGCCAACTTTAGCGACGCCAACCTTAGTAACGCAAATCTCTTTGACGCCAACCTTTACAGTGCCAATCTTACCAGCGCCAACCTCAGTGATGCCCTGCTTAGCAAGGTAAATCTCGGCAATGCAGACCTCAGTAACGCCAACCTTAGTAACGCAGATCTCAAGGAAGCCGACCTCTGGAACGCCAACCTTTACAGTGCCAATCTTACCAGCGCCAACTTTAGCGACGCTGACTTTAGCAACGCCAACCTAGACAGTATTATCTGGAATGCCAATACTCAATGGAAAAACGCGCGAGGATTAGAAACAGCCTACAATGTGCCAGAAGGGTTAAAGCAACTGCTATCGCTTTCCCCACCCAATCCACCACCAGACGCGCCTAATTCATGATCCGCTCAAATGCTGACCCATCCTAATGTTAAGACAACAGACGGGAAAGACGCGATCGCAGGCGGTGAGAGGGCGAGTTTTGTAGTAAGGGCTTCAGCCTATTCAAGTCATTTTGTCAAGGAAAATCTAATGCCAAAGAAACGGTGAATAAAAAGATTATGACAACAGACGGGAAAGACGCGATCGCAAACTTTGGAAGGGCGGGTTTTGTACGAAAGTTATCGGTTATGTTTTGATATGTTAGTCCCTAAACCCGCCCCTACAAATTGGGTTGACGATAACGCGATTAATTTAGTCCGCGCAGGCGGACTTGGTTTGTGTAGCTGCGATTTCCTTTTCAACAGTGGAAGGGCGGGTTTTGTACGAAAGTTATCGGTTAGGTTTTGATATGTTAGTTCCTAAACCCGCCCCTACAAATTGGGTTGACGATAGCTTTCTTAGCAGATTGGTGTTTACGGGAAGCTATACCGACACCCGCCAGTGCGATTAAACCCATAATAGATGCAGGTTCAGGAACAGACTGAGAGGAATTGATTTGATCTCCTGTGACCAAAATGTTATCAAACGACAACAACTCTGTGGATGCCGTCGTGTTAAGCTGCACTTTCACTTGTAATGTACTACCATTACCGATCGCTTGATTCACCGTTTGATTCCTGAAAAACCCAGTCTGGGTAATTAAGTCAGCCGCCAGAAACTCAACATCATCCAGTAAATAGGACACGATAAAGTAATCTTTGTGACCAATCGGGCTGTTTTCCTCATGTTCAAAACTGACATCACTGGCAAAAGCATCTAACGATAATGCCAGATTACTAAATCCAGAAATGTCGATTTTTGGACTCAGCCACGCTGGAAATAAGGGATTAAGATTACCCCCAGAACATCTTACATTCGGACAACCCGCGTTTGTATCACGAGCGGTGAAGGCTTCAGCCTCGACTCTGAAGTAATCGTTGGAGTCAAAGAGAGCCGCATCATTCAACTCAATCGACCAATCCACGCCAACTACGTCTGTAGCGGCTCCGCCTGCTGCTCCTTTGCCGTTTTCACCAGAGAAATCTTCCTCATACAAGGTAAGGGCTTGTACATTCTCAGGAATAAAGATTAAGCCTAAGACCAAACTTAAACTTGCCAACAATGTTTTTTTCATACTTTCTTAACAATACTGATAACTGTGCTATTTCCTAGCTTAGAGTTATCAGATCGCCAAGGCAAGCGGATTACGTTGACTTCATCAGCTTTTCCTATAACCCAACCTGAAATAGAGTGATTTTTTTTCGGGAATTGTTTAAAAAATGCCCGGTTTGAGTTAGTTTGGCGATAACGCCTGGAATCATTTCCCGGATTTCCTCTTTTATTTAGGGGAGTCTGGACGTTTACACAAACTTTATCAAATGTCGGCTTGGGACAGTTTCTTGATTGCATCCTCAAAAAGACGCCATTCCCAGCATCGCCATAAACGCCCAATAGGAAATCCAGCCGCTGACTAGAACCATCACCGGAACCAATAACGCGGCTGTCTTTTCTGATAAATTCGCGATCTGTGTGCAACCACTATACAGCGTCAGAATCGTGTAGCAGCTAGTGAATACAGTGATCATCACCATAAGTTGACTCGGCAAATTGGACGAAATCCCATTAGCGATCGCTAAAATAGTTAATGGCATCAGTGTCGCCCCAGCCAGAAAACTATCCCCCGCCAAACTACCAGGATGACGCCGAATTAATCGCGCGATCGCACTCATCGCGGCTAGAATGATAAACGGCATCATACCCACGCCGATTAACGGAACCAGGGAAACAAAAACTACATCCCGCCACCCTGTATAAATACCCCAGACAAAACAAGCATCAAAAATCGCCGCCAATAGGAATCCTACCACCATGGCGCGTTGAGCATCGAGACGGGCAAAACTGGGTAAGAGTCCCCCCATGGGATTGAGTAAAAAGGACTTAATTGTAAATAGCGTGTCCCCCAATAACCCTTTGAGATAACGGATAGGATTTCGTTTCCGGGAAACTCCCCCTTTTCCGGGTGTCTGTTGCAGAGTTCGCAACGTTTCCTGAACTAACCGATATCCTGTTTTATCTCCTTGTTCACGTAATAATTCTGCTGCTTGGTGAAAATCCGCGATCGCGCTTTCAAATTCCTTCAAATCTTTATGGGCTAAACCGCGCTGATAATAAGCCTGAGCGTGAGTAGAATCATACGCGATCGCTTGAGTATAAGCATCAATCGCCGCCTGACTATATCCCAGTCGATAACGCGCTCTCCCTTGGTAATAATAAGCTGGGGCAAACTGAGAATTAATCCTTAATGCCTGATTACAATCTTGTAGTGTTCCCCTAGCATTTCCTAATTTATAATGCGCGGCGCCCCGTTCCACGTAGGCGTCTACAAAATTAGGATTTAGGGAAATCGCTTGATTACAATCCTTAACCGCCCCCTGATAATTTTTAGCCAACGCCTTACTAACCGCCCGCACATAAAAATCTTGAGCCGTCATTGACTCAGTTTTAGGCGGATTAGACTGAGGTTGAATCTCTTGGTCATACTGACGCCGCCTTACCTCATCCGACAGCACCTGATACGCCTCACAAATGACTCTAAATCGCTCCGTGGCGTCTGGATTATCAGGATGCAAATCTGGATGGTATTGACGCACAAGGCGACGATAAGCCTGTTTGATCTCCTGTTCGGTTGCACCGGGAGAAATTTTCAGAATTTTATAATAATTATGAGAATCCTGCATCTGATTTTGTAGAGACATGCCATGGCACGTCTGTCATGAAATGGCGTATTTAATGGGTAATTTGACTACCGATATCGTTTCCGGTTATTTATCCAATTCTATAAACTATTCATTCAAATCCGCTAATTTTCTCTGCGCCCTCTGCGTAAACCTCTGCGCCCCTCTGCATTAAAACAACATAATTTCGTAACCAATTTCACGGGAAAGGGCGCAAGCCTTGCGCCCCTACGTTAGGGTTTAATTTACAACTCCCGAATGACCCTTGATTTCACCAATCGGTTCAAAGCGTCCCTCTAAATACTTACTGAGAAACTCTTCCGCGATCGCGAAAAAGTGAAGCCGATTCTCTGGACGAGCAAATCCATGTCCTTCGTCTGTATAAAGGGCGTATTCAACCGGTTTATTTGCCTTTTGCATCGCTTCAACAATTTGTTCACTTTCGGCTTGTTTTACCCGTGGATCATTCGCCCCTTGACCAATCAGTAAGGGTTTCTGAATCCGGTCAATGAAAAACAAAGGCGATCGCGCTTTGAGAAACTCCTCCTCTGTGTCTAAGTCCCCTAAGCGATGGGCAAACATGGCTTTCATGGGTGCCCAGTATGGGGGGATACTTTGCATTAAAGTAACTAAGTTACTCGGACCAACAATATCCACACCCGCCGCAAATACTTCTGGGGTAAAGGCTAATCCGACTAATGTGGCATATCCCCCATACGATCCGCCCATAATTGCCACCTTGTTCCGATCCGCAATCCCTTGGTCTACAATCCAATTGACGGCATCAATTAAATCATCGTGCATCTTTGCCGCCCATTCTCGATTTCCGGCATTTAGGAACGCTTTCCCATAGCCTGTAGAGCCTCGGAAATTGACTTGCAGCACTGCATAACCTCGGTTTGCCAACCATTGCACGATTGGACTATAGCCCCACGTATCTCGCGCCCAGGGTCCACCGTGAACCAAAAGCACCGTGGGTAAATTTTTTGCCTCAATTCCAACAGGTGTAGTGAGATAGCCGTGAATCGTTAAACCATCCCGCGCTTGGTAGGAAATGGGTTGCATTGATGCGAGTTGCAACGTTTCCAGTTCGGGTTGATTGCTAAATAACAAGGAGTGGGTTTTAGCTTCACGGTTATACACATAGTAATAGACTGGACCATCATCCGTGGCGTAGCCCACTAACCAGGTATCATCGGCTAAGGTGCGATTGGTGATGGCAAATTCACCGTCTCGGATTTGTGCGATCGCATTAAAATCATCAGCAATGCTTTCATCGAGAATTTGCCATTCCACTTTATCCTTATAAAAGGACACCGCCTGAATTCGGCGCTGAGTCGGATGGATAACCACACCACCGATATCATACTGTTCATCAGCCGCCATAACGGTTTCTTGGCGGGAGGCTAAATCTAAAGCAATTAACCGTTGGGCATTGGCATCGTGTGATCCAGTAATATAAAGGGTTTTGCCATCCTCAGAAAAGGTGACGGCTGATCCTTCATCATCGGGTCCCCAGTGGCGTAATAATTCAAAGGATTGATCAGGCGTTTCGCGGAATAACAGATCGGAACCCCCATCTGGCGTCGCTGCGATCGCTGCCCGAATCTGGAATTGAGCATCAGCTACCCAACTGACGATATTACCAGGGTTATCGGTCTCAAACTCGACTGCCCCATTATTTAGATTAATCCGATACACATCAAATTTTTGGCGATCGTTGAGATTCATTCCCACCAAGACTTGATCAGGAAATTCCGGATCAAGGTCAATCGGTTGGGCTTTCACGCCTTGGAAGGGGGTTAAATCGCGCACTAACTTGGATTGGACATTCACCAAGTAGAGGTGAAAGTTTTCGTCGCCGTCTGAGTCTTGCAGATAAATAAGCTGGTTAGGATTGTATGTCCAGACATAAAGACGAATCCCCCGCTTTTGATCCGCCGTTAGCTGCTGATCATCATCTTCTCCCACGGTTCGTAACCAGACTTGCAACACATTCTTCTCATCTGGGGCGACATAAGCCAAATACTTCCCATCGGGGGATAGCTGCGGGCGAGTGCGATCGGGGTTTCCGAATAGGGTTTCGCGGGGAATTAAGGGAGGTAGTGCTTGGGATACTGGAGAAGTCGTTGCCGTTGCCATTTTAGTTTACGGATTCAATTGCTGTGATTGTCTTAGAGACACTGTAACGAATCTGGCGTGTTAGAAGCTACTCAGGGGTAAGCCCCATTATCGAACGGCACAGCTAACATGGTGGGATGGGGTGTCGGTTGGCTTGACGCTGGAAATCCAACCAGGTTTTAGGCGAAAGCCCTGATTACGAACCCAATTTAAGCATCAATTTTGTCATGCATTTAAATTGGGTATTAGTAGCGAGCAAGATGCAAAGCCTGCGGCATGGCTTCGCTTAACGCACTACCTACAAATATTTCCCCATTATTGACATTAAGGTTTAAATGCCGAACAGCTTAAGTAGGTGGGGACAATTAAAGTTAACGGTGGGGATCGTCATTCGTCATTCGTCATTTGTAAGGGTTTGAGGCTTGTTAACATAACTTAACATGGTTGAGTTTATTTCCATCAACCTACTTATAACAATTCTAAATTCTTCAATGGGACTCCATTAGGGGAGTCACGCAGGTTTATTCAACTTCAACCTTTTTAAGCGCTGCTTCAGCCGCACGTTTTTCAGCATCTTGTTTACGGCGACCTGTTCCGACACCATAGACTTTGCCTTTTACGCGAACTTCAGCCGTGAATTCCTTGGCATGATCGAGTCCAGACTCATCGATAATAAAATATTCCGGGTTTTCGACAAATTTGGCTAGCGCCCATTGCTGAAATCGACCTTTGGCATCCACTAAGTTTTTGGGTTCAGCATCGGATGTCTGAAAAACTATACTATCAGCCACACTCCTAAAAAGTGGGTGAATAAATTCGCGAACGGCGTCAATCCCCGATTCTATATAATACGCCGCCATATAAGCTTCAAAGGTATCACTGAGTAAAGCTGGATTTTGGCGACCCCCTTCTTTATCTGCACCTTTACCCAATCGCATCAAGTCACCGATACCGACTTGGGCGGCAAATTTAGCCAGTTGCTTCTCGTCCACTAAATTAGAACGCAGACGGGTCAGATGAGCTTCGCTTAAATCCGGGTAACGATTGTAGAGGAGTTCACCGACGACAAAACCTAATACAGCATCACCCAGGAATTCTAAGCGTTCGTTATGTTCACCAGCTTTTGGATGTTCGTTGACGTAGGAACGGTGTGTTAGGGCGCTGAGTCGCAGCGTTTCATTTTTGATAGTTGGAAGTTGACGCATTTCTAACTTACTTGTTGTGGGAAAGGTTACTAGCATAGAAGTTTAATGTTCAAAAGTAATGAAGTGAAAGGGTTGGACTTTTCACGGTATGTGGTGTCTCTGTAGGGGCGGGTTTCACAACCATCTTTTCGGTTGCACCCAGATGTGACTAAACCCGCCCCGACGCGCCATGGCACGCCTCTACAAGAGTTTCTAGACTTCCCGTGAAAAGTTAGGTGAGATGGTTTGATATAAATAAACGCGATTAGCGTGAATTTAAATCACCTCAGTTATACTAAGTAACCGAGATGATTTAAGTTTATTTACATCTAGGTAAAGAAGATTTAGACAAGCAATCGATTTCTCTCGCTCAAAAATAATTCTTGCTCTTTACCTGTCTTTTTTGCGTAGACTATCCCCTCGGCAATAGCTGCATTAACAAACTTACTCAATTTCGAGAAGGTTGTCCCATCAGATTTACAAACTAATGGGAATTTACTACACTTAGGAAAATGCGGATTATCACGCATCAGTTTACCAATCTTGGAAAGGGATGTACGTTGACCCTGGTTTAATGCTGTTTGGATTGCGTTTCTCAAACAATCAATCGCCTCCTCGTAAATAAGCTGAGCTTGAACGGCAGTCGTCTGAGGGTTAGTTTTAACTTGAACTAACTTAGGCAATTGGTCTACAAAATAGAAGTCATCTTGAACAAGCTCCTTTAGCTTTTGTTTCACATTGCCGAGCTGGGCAAAGATTATCACCTTCTTGCCCAACTTTTGCAGAATATAAACCAATGAGCAAAAATCTCCATCTCCTGACACAAGAATAATTATGTCTGGAGAACGATTACTCTGTATATCCTTAATACAATCCGCTATCAATTTATAATCGGCGCTGTTCTTGAGAGGACAAGGAACATCACGACAGTCAAATCCAAGACTGGATAGAGGTTCTTTGGCTTGAGATTGGTTTTGACATTGTGAATTATAGTAGACCTTTTTGTCAAGCAAATGTCCTTGTGTGTGAGCAAAAGACAGTAATAAATTAGCGAACTTTTGAAGTGATGGGACGTTCTGAAAATCGCAATACACAGAAACTAAAGTCATGGATTTTGTCCAATTAAGAGTAATTAACTGGACAGCACGAGTAGGTCACACATCTAGATGTAACAGAGATGATTCAAGAGATTTATATAAAATCTCTCTATACCCACATAACCAACTAGCTTCACTAATGATTCATCTGTTAGGTTAAAGTCTCAGCTTCAGCAGATGAATTCTACAGCCATTATTAAGCTACAGAATTCATATCCTAAAGCTGAGACCGCAACCAACATCCTGCCCATTAGCTGGCGAGATATTAATGCTGTCCACCCAAACCCTAACCTATCCCAGACTAAATGTCAATCATTTTTTACTTGACTATGCCACAATCTCAGCAAATCATTGGCTGTGGCTAGTTGGTTCCCTTTTCATAACAATGGTGGGGTTATCTAAATTATTCGCGATCGCTCCAGTCTTGACTATACTCTTCAGATATCCCAGAAGCACTTGGCGGATCGGTAAAATGTTTTTGTACTCCTGCATCTCAACTGGCATTTGTTCAATTATCTCTGCTAGACTCTTCGCCATCTGGGGATTATCTTCAAGCACTCGCAAAGGATGGACGTAGGTACGCACGGTAAAAAGAATGTCACCACTTCCAGTTAACCGTCTTAGTGTCTGACGTTCAAGTCTCAAAAACAGCTTATCCCCAGCGTTTTGGCAATTTATCGTTGTTTCCCAACCGGGTTTTGCTATCTCTGGAGGGAAGAATAGTTCGGGAGATTCCACAATACTCCAATTTAATCGCCAAACGGGATGACTGGATTTGAGGCGACTGAACACACTATCCACAGGATGCGCCAGCTTTTCAGAATATCCCGGAACAGGGGCGTGAATTTGAGTCAGAGGACATCCCAACTTTTCTCGCAGTCGCCAACGCAAGGGAAAACAGAGGGAGGCGGCGACTAAACGATATCCTTGAGGCGATCGCTCCATCAATAATAAATCCTCCTGTACCAGACGCCCAGCTAAATCCAAAGGTGCTGACTCGAAGTCCGGGATATGCCAAACTTGATGGGTTGCGATCGCCTCAATCGTTTGACCGTGGCGTCGATAATGCTGGGGGAAGTGTTTCACCAGATGATCCAGCAGTAAATCTAGAACCTCTTGCTGACTGGCTTCGGTTCCGGGGAGACTAGCAAATACCTCTGAATGTCGAGTCTTGAGCAGAGTATCTTTTTGTGACAAATACTTGACAAGCTGGTCGTCAATTTCAATCCAATCCTGGGGATCAAGGGTTTTGAGACTCATTCTCATTTGCCATTTTCCTTCTGCAAAGGGTAGATATAGGGGTTGGCGGATCATGGGTCGTTGAGAAAGCCGAATGGGTTAAGCAATGGGCGACCCGAGCCAATTCAATCGACTAGAAGTGTGAATTGATACAAGCGGGTCGCCCCTACAAATTCCTTTTGTGGTAACGGATGAGGCTTATGTCACCGATCGCAACTCATCTAAATGTGCCAGTACCTCTGTACTGTGAATCGCTGGTCGAACGCCGAGAAATATCTCCCGCAAGATACCATCGGGATCAATGAGATAAGTATGACGTAGGGAGACAAACCCCATCCAAGACCCATACGCCTGACTCACTGACCCATCTGTATCGGCTAAAAGGGGGAATTTCAACCCCTCTGAGTCACAAAAATCGGCATGGGAGTCCACATCATCCGCACTCACTCCCACAATTTGGGCATTTCTCTCTATATATTTGGGCAAATCTTGCTGAAAGCGACGAGCCTCTAAGGTGCAACCTGAGGTGAAATCCTTGGGATAAAAGTACAAAACTACCCATTTCCCCCGGTAATCGGAGAGTGATACCTCCCCATCCCCACTATTGGTCGGTAGCGTAAACTCTGGTGCAGGCTCATTTAATGGCGGTTGTTTACCGCCGAGAGCAGAGGCGGCGGGAGTGACGTTTAACCACGTCAAGCAAGCCAGACAACTTGCCAAGAGAATGCTCACAAGCGTGCGACGAGAAATCATGATTGATACAGCGTGTTTGTTTTACATAAGTTTACAATCCTAATTTAGATCTTGTCAGATTCTGGGATTGCGCTATCATGTCTAGCAGGGTAATGGTCAGTCGGAGGTCAATATCCCCGCGTAAGTCAGTCTGAGAGGTATGTTTGGGTGCAGGAATGGTAAAGAAAATTTAGACAGACACGCTCCTGACCGCATTGGCTGGTATAAGGATGAGTCCAATGGAAAGGGAATTTAGAGATGTTCACACCACAATTCATGCTGATCGCGTTTTGGAGGGACACGACAATCTCATACTCTTAGCCGGGGAAGTGACAAAAAAAAGCCTATCGCTATTTTCAGCATCAACCCCTAATCCCCTCAACACCATTGTTTTAACTATTCAAAAGTTTTCGGGACGTTTGGATGAAGACAATCCGCTCGACTGAGCCTATAAATTCCCTAGTTTAATTATAGTGACTTTATTTCGATAAACCCAAACCTATTACGGATAGATAGACAATATTTGATACTTATATCTGGGGATCATTGAAAAATGGAAGACATTTAAAGGAACAATGTATAACCAGCAGAGCTATCATTGGGGTTACCTCCCGAATAAACAATATCTAGGTTGTCAATATACCTAGGGTTGGGTGGCTTTAGTGCTGATTTAAATTAGGGATTACGGCTTGTCTATTTCTCAATAGTCTGCTATGGTATAACTGTTCTGAAATAAAGGACTGTGACCGAATTACTCGCTCTCCTAATAAGTAAGTAATTATTCAAGGAGAACGCCAGAAGAAGTTTGCAAGGCTACAAACCCGCCAAAGCGCGACAAGGTGGGGATTGAGCAAGTGTGGATTGAGCTATCTATTCCCTAATTCAACGCCTTAAGTCAAAACCTAAAGAATTGATAAACATCAATTCAATTTTGGCGGCGATTATGACTGTAGCCAGAGTTGCCAAAAAATAAATGTGTAAATCGCTACGAATTTAATTGTGAGGTATGGTTCTATAAAAAACAGCCGAATCCTAAAGAAAATATTACCTAAAGGAATTTTTTCGGCTGAGTATCGGTAAACTGAAATACTGAAACCAAGAGTAGGAGGAAATACTTAATGGTTGCAGCTACTGAAACAACAACATCTCAATCGTCCAAAGAACAAGCTCTCATTCTGTGGTTTGAAGAGGTAGGAATTGTCGATGTTCCCTTGGTGGGTGGTAAAAACGCCTCCCTGGGTGAAATGATCCGACAACTGACGGCTAAGGGCGTCAGAGTTCCCACCGGATTTGCCACGACTGCTTATGCATACCGTTACTTCATTAAGGAAGCCGGTTTAGAAGAAAGGCTACGCGAACTGTTTTCTGACCTCGATGTCGAGGATATGAGTAACCTGCGAGTCAGGGGTAAGCAAGCGCGGTCTTTGATTCTCAACACACCGTTCCCGGAAGATCTGCGAACCGCGATCGCGGAATCTTACCTGAAGCTGTGCGAACGGTATGGCGTTACCGCTGAGTTTTGCGATCGGTTTGAGCCGGAATACCAAGAAGAATGCAAGGAGAAAAGCCAAGCGGTTGACGTAGCTGTCCGTTCATCCGCTACGGCTGAAGACTTGCCTGATGCCAGTTTCGCGGGTCAGCAAGAAACCTACCTGAACGTCTACGGTGTCCTGGACGTTTTAGACGCTTGCCATCGTTGCTTTGCCTCCATCTTCACTGACCGCGCCATCTCCTATCGGACTCTCAAAGGGTTTGATCACTTTGATGTCGCCCTGTCCGTTGGTGTGCAGAAAATGGTGCGCTCTGACTTAGCCTCTTCCGGTGTCATGTTCTCCATTGACACAGAAACAGGCTTCAAGAATGCCGCCCTAGTTACCGCTGCCTATGGTTTGGGCGAAAACGTTGTCCAAGGTGCTGTCAACCCCGACGAATACTTTGTCTTCAAACCAACGCTTAAGGACGGGTATCGCCCGATTCTAGAAAAGCGCTTGGGCAGCAAAGAAATCAAGATGATCTATGACATCGGTGGTTCAAAACTGACCAAGAACGTACCCGTGTCAGAGCCTGAGCAAGTCAAATACGCGATCAACGACGAAGAAATTCTGCAACTGGCTCGCTGGGGTTGTATTATTGAAGACCACTACTCCGAAGTCCGGGGTGTCTACACCCCCATGGACATTGAGTGGGCAAAAGACGGTGAAACTGGGGAGTTGTACATCGTCCAAGCTCGTCCAGAAACCGTTCAATCCCAGAAGTCCAAGAGCGTCCTCAAGAGCTATCAGCTGAAAGGAACCTCCGAGGTGGCGGTCACCGGTCGCGCTGTTGGCGAAATGATTGGTCAAGGCAAAGCCAAAGTCATTCTGGATGTCCACAAGATTGATGAGTTTGAACCCGGTGAAGTCTTAGTCACCAACAAGACTGACCCCGACTGGGAACCAATCATGAAGCGGGCATCAGCCATTGTCACCAACCAAGGTGGACGTACCTGCCACGCGGCAATTATTGCTCGTGAAATGGGAATCCCCGCGATTGTGGGTTGTGGTGATGCCACAGGTGTGCTTAAGAGTGGACAAGAGGTCACCGTTTCCTGCTCTGAAGGGGAAGAAGGACGGGTTTACGAAGGGCTTGTACCCTTTGAAGTCCAAGAAACCCAACTGGAAAACCTCCCCACAACCCGCACCAAGATTTTGATGAACGTGGGTAACCCAGAAGAAGCCTTTGGTTTGGCGGCGATCCCCTGTGATGGCGTGGGATTAGCCCGCTTAGAGTTCATCATCGCCAATCATATTAAGGCGCACCCCTTAGCACTGCTGAACTTCGACAAGCTCGAAGATGCCACAGTCAAGCGGGAAGTCTACAAGATGACCTACCTCTACGAACGTAAGGCGGACTTCTTCGTAGATAAGTTGGCGCGGGGTGTGGCAATGATTGCGGCGGCATTCTATCCCAACCCAGTTGTGTTACGGATGTCCGACTTCAAGAGTAACGAATATGCCAACCTCCTCGGCGGTCAGCAGTTTGAGCCGAAGGAAGAAAACCCGATGATTGGCTGGCGTGGTGCGTCTCGTTACTACGATGACAACTATGCCGAAGCCTATGGGTTAGAGTGTCAAGCGATCAAGCGGGTTCGGGATGACATGGGTTTAACGAATGTGATCCCCATGGTTCCCTTCTGCCGTACTCCTGATGAAGGGCGCAAAGTGCTGGCGGAAATGGAGAAACACGGCTTGAAGCGTGGCGAAAATGGACTCCAAGTCTATGTGATGTGCGAGATTCCCAGCAACGTGATCTTGGCTGATCAGTTCAGTGAAGTGTTTGATGGGTTCTCCATTGGTTCCAATGACCTGACTCAGTTAACCTTGGGTCTAGACCGCGACTCCGGTTTAGTAGCTCACATCTTTGATGAGCGCAACGACGGGGTTAAGGAAATGGTGCGGATGGTGATTGAGAAGGCGAAGAAGAATGGTCGTAAGATTGGTATCTGCGGTCAAGCGCCTAGTGACTATCCTGAGTTTGCCAAGTTCTTGGTTGAGTTGGGAATTGACTCAATGAGTTTGAACCCTGACTCGGTGATGAAGACACTGTTGATGGTGGCTGAAGTTGAAGAACAACAAGGCTAAGTCTTGAGTGTTTAGCGTCTGCGTCCCTGATGGGGCGTAGACTTGAGAAAGAGCGATCGCATTTCCGGTGGGAGGTGCGATCGCTTTTTTATAGAAGGTATATAGCCTTTCTCATAAGATGAGAGGGGGTGAGGGCGCAAGCCTTGCGCCCCTACATTCGTCTCTTCTATGGGTGTACTTGTTCGTGGCTCGACCCCATCGATGGAACTCAGGTATAATCTTAAACAGAGCGATTGGCTGTCAAGTTACAGCGATAAAATCATGCATTTTAAGTTTTCACCCAATATCCTGAATAGATTAGGTGAAGAACTGATTCCTAATCCAGACCAAGGAATTATCGAATTGGTGAAGAATGCTTATGATGCTGATGCGACCCAATGTACAGTAGAGCTTATCAATACTGACACCACAGGTGGTTCGATCCTGATTTCAGATAACGGCATTGGTATGGATCTCGCGGCTATTAGTAACGGATGGTTTGTGCTAGGTCGGTCAAAAAAAGCCGCCCGCGAACCTACGTCTTTAGGACGTCTACCTGTTGGTGATAAGGGATTAGGTCGGTTAGCTGCGTTGAGACAAGGGTCTAAAGTACAATTAAAAACCCGACCTAAAAATGAACCCGCCGTTGAGTATTCTCTGACGATTAATTGGCAAGATTTTGAGCAAGCCTCTGTTGTGGAAGACATTTCCTTCGATGTCCAAAAAGATATGGCTAACTTGCCCCAAGGGACGGAAATTTTAATTGAAAATTTAAACATAAAGTTGGGTCGGCGAGAGGTTAAAAGATTAGCCAGAGAACTTTTATTTTTAGCAGATCCATTTGATAGTGATATTGCTTTCCGCCCTCGGCTGATTGCTCCAGAATTTACTGATCTTGAAAAACAAGTTAATGAATCTTATTTTGATGATGCTGAATATCATTTGAAGTCGTCAGTTAATAGAGATGGAATTGTAGAAGCTTCCGTATTAGACTGGAAGGGTGAATTGCTATTTCAAGCCCAACATAGTGATATTTATCAAAAACCTTACAAAACAGCACCAGCAGAATTTGAATTATGGGTATTTTTGCTAAACCCTCAAAGTTTCTCTACAAAAAAAGCTTCTTTCGGACAGGTTAGAAAATGGTTATCAGAAGTGGGTAATGTTCATTTATACCACAGGGGTTTGCGAGTGAAACCCTATGGTGATCAAGGAGATGATTGGCTGAATTTAAACTATGCACGAGCCAGAAACCCAGAGGTACGTCCCTCAACCAGCACCGTTATTGGTCGGATAATAGTCAATGATCCTAATGATCGGCTGACTCAAAAGACGGATAGGCTAGGTTTTATAGAAAATGAAACTTTTCTGGAGCTAAAGCGGTTTGCCATTGATGTATTGAACTGGATGGCTAAAGAGAGGCTTAAACAAAGTGAAAATAAACGACAAACAATTAAGCAAGAATCGAGTCGTGATGTCATTTCTGCTAAAAGAAATATTGAAAGTATTATTGAAAAAGCGGTGCCACAGCAATCCCGTGACACAGTACGCAAGGTAATTCAACGGTACGAAGAGGTAAAAGAGCGTGAAACAAAAGCACTACGGGAAGACCTTCAACTCTATCGAAGTCTGGCGACAGCCGGAACAACAGCAGCCGTTTTTGCTCATGAGTCTGGTAAACCTGTCACCCTAATCGAGAAAGTCGCTAAACGAATAGAGAAAAAAGGTCAAGAACTACCAGGAGAGATATATTTAAAATCTTTTGCAAAACCAGTAGACATCCTTTATAAAGTTAGCAAGTCGTTACTGAGTTTTTCCAGGTTTCCTTTGCATTTATTAAAGCGCGAAAAGCGTAAAACGGGTCGTGTTGAGGTTGCCCGTGTCATTGATGATATACTTGAACTATTTGCTCCTTTCCTTCAAGACAGCAAAATAGAGGTCGTAAAAAGTAGTATTAATAATCAGTATTTTATCCTCGGAAGTACGGCTTTAGTAGAAGCGATTATTACGAATATTTTGACAAATACTATCAATGCTTTTAATGTCGAAGGATCACGCACAGAAGGACGTCAGGTAATGATCGTTACTGAAATTATCGAAAGTTACGTACAGATAAAAATTTTAGATAATGGTCTAGGAATTAGAGATATAAACTTAAATGACATTTGGTTACCGGGTCAAACAACTAAACCAGGTGGGACAGGATTGGGACTAACTATAGTTAAAGATTCAATGACTGACTTGGGAGGAAAAGTGCAGGCAATTGCTCAGGGAGAATTAGGTGGGGCAGAATTTATCATAGAACTACCACTTGTTGGAGGTTAACTGTTATGACAGTTATTCAATCTAATCAAAAAATAGCGATAGTTGATGATGCAGCAGACTTAGCAGAAGCAACTGGCTGGGAAGTAGAGGACGCTGGGTATGAACCCTTTTTAGTCGTCAAGGGACATTTTACAAACGTCAATGATTTAGCATCAGTTATTTTAGAAAAGACTCAAGGTGCTATTTGTGATAATCGCTTGACTAATTCTGGACTGGCTAATTTTTCGGGTGCTGAATTAGTTGCTACCTTGTATGATCGGAAGTTTCCTTCATTACTGATATCTCAGTTTGTAGAAATTGACACTTCTTCTTCCATTAGAAAATGGAGACGAAAAATTCCTGTCTTGTTAAGTCGAGACAAAGCAAATGCATCAAGTATCACCAAAGGAATTGAAGCTTGTCAACAAGAACTTAGCGGTTATCTGCCAATTACCAGAAAACCTTATAGAACATTAGTAAGAATTGTTGACCTTGATCAAGCATCTCATGAGCCTGTTGTCGATGCAATTGTCCCTGGTTGGAATCCTCATAAAGCCATCCGTTTTCCAGCTTCACTGATTCCTGAGACTATTCGGTCTGATGCATTAAAAAAAGGTGTCCGTCTATTTGCTCACGTTAATATTGGAGCTGATAAGGCTGATGATTTATACTTCGATAAATTTGAGTTAGCACCTGAGCCAGATGACGATGATGGACTTGCCTGAACTTATTATTGTAGATGTTGGTCACGGTAATTGTGCTGTTATCCGAGATACAGAGGGTGTGGTTGTTATTGATTGTCCCTATGGCAATACATTAAAGGAAATTATTGAGTATAAAGAGATTCAAGAAATTTCCCATATTTTAATTTCTCATGCAGATGCAGACCATATTGCCGGTATTGTCAATTTGCTATTAGATGAGAATATCAGGATACACAATGTTCATTTAAATCCTGATGCAAATAAAAATAGTGCCATTTGGCAGGATCTACGAATTGCTTTAAAAGATGCCCGCAAACGTTTTGGAACGACAGTGTCAACAGAACTAACCACAACCAAGACAGGACAATTAAACATTGGTCAAGTAGAGATACAAGTTCTGGCTCCAACACCTGAATTGATACTTGATGGTGTTAGGAGAAAAGATTTACAAGAACGGGGATTGAGTTCAAACTCCATATCTGTTGTGATTGGCATAGTCCACAATTCTCACCGAGTCGCCATATTAGCGGCAGATATTGACAAAATAGGATTAGAAAATCTGCTACAGGACGAACCTGATATCAGCACTGATATACTTATCTTCCCTCATCATGGCGGAAAACCGGGTGGTGCAGATGGCAAAACATTTGCTCAAGAGTTATGTAATTTGACCAAACCCAAATTGATAATCTTTTCAATTGATCGCAATCGTTTCAATAATCCTCGTGAAGAAATCATAGAAGGGATAAGTGTATCGGTTCCAGAGGCTCATATTTTGTGTACTCAGCTATCCAAACAATGTGCTGAAAATCTGCCTAGTTCTGAACCAGCCCATTTAAGCCGTCTTCCGGCTAAAGGATTGTTAAAAAACAGTTGTTGTGGAGGAACTGTCTCAGTCCATATAAATGGCGGAAGAACAACTTATACTAAAATTGATTTGCACAAAGCGTTCATTGATGCTCAAGTGCCTACCCCAATATGTCGGAAGTTTAAACCAAGATCTCAGTCCGATTCTAGGTAGGACTTGCTGCAACAATTAGAAACCCCTATAAAGGTCTAGAGAGAGATTATGGGAGCTTATGGGGAAAACTTCAATTCAAGTTGACACCAGTGGACATGTCGTCCCTCTACAGATGCCGAAAAATGTCATACTCGCGATAAAATAGAAGGCTCCAGCATCTATGCCTATAGGTGACTGGTGATTATCCTTAAATCCTATAACGACCTTTTGCAGATGAGCGAGAGAACACTATTCGATAAAGTTTGGGACTACCACACCGTCGGTACTTTGCCTTCGGGTCAAACTCAACTCTTTATTGGTTTACACTTAATCCACGAAGTCACCAGCCCCCAAGCCTTTGGTATGCTGCGGGAAAGGGGATTAAAGGTGCTGTATCCCGATCGCACGGTGGCGACTGTGGATCATATCGTTCCCACCGAAAATCAGGCGCGTCCTTTTGCGGATGTGTTAGCCGAAGAGATGATGCAGGTGTTGGAGCAAAGTTGTAAAGATTATGGTATCCGCTTCTATAATATAGGATCGGGGAATCAGGGGATTGTCCATGTGATTGCCCCAGAACAGGGATTAACCCAACCCGGAATGACGATCGCCTGCGGGGATTCTCATACTTCAACTCATGGCGCCTTTGGTGCGATCGCGTTTGGAATTGGTACGTCTCAAGTTCGGGATGTCCTCGCCTCGCAAACCCTCGCCCTGTCTAAACTTAAGGTTCGCAAAATTGAAGTTAACGGCAAACTTCCTCCCGGTGTTTACGCCAAGGATGTGATTCTGCACATTATCCGCACCCTAGGCGTCAAAGGTGGCGTTGGCTACGCTTATGAATATGCTGGCACAACCTTTGAGCAGATGACGATGGAAGAACGGATGACAGTGTGCAATATGTCCATTGAAGGCGGTGCCCGATGTGGTTATATTAATCCTGATCCGGTCACGTATGAGTATCTCAAAGGGCGAGATTTTGCGCCGAAAGGGGAAGACTGGGATAAAGCGGTGGAATGGTGGAACAGTATGCGTTCCGATGATGATGCCGTTTATGATGATATCGTCACCTTTGATGCGGCGGAGATTGCACCAACAGTAACCTGGGGAATTACACCGGGACAGGGAATTGCCGTAAATGAAGCGATTCCCATACCTGATAGCTTACCCGAATCAGAACGTGCGATCGCCGAAGAAGCCTATCGTTATATGCAGCTTATCCCTGGTGCGCCAATCCAGGGGACAAAAGTAGATGTCTGTTTTATTGGAAGTTGCACCAATGGACGATTGACAGATTTACGAGAAGCCGCCCAATTTGCCCAAGGAAAGCGAGTTGCACAAGGGGTGAAGGCGTTTGTTGTTCCGGGTTCAGAACGAGTCAAAAAAGACGCCGAAGCCGAAGGATTGGATAAAATCTTTGTGGAAGCGGGGTTTGAGTGGCGCGAACCCGGATGTTCTATGTGTTTGGCGATGAATCCGGATAAGTTACAAGGGGATCAAATTAGTGCATCCTCCTCAAACCGTAATTTTAAAGGGCGTCAGGGTTCAGCTACGGGACGCACGCTGTTAATGAGTCCAGCAATGGTAGTCGCGGCGGCGGTTAACGGGAAGGTTTCTGATGTTAGACAGTTATTGTGAGTAGCCAGCCAGCCAGCCAGCCAGCCAAGAACTCAAGTTCTGGCTGAAAGCTAAAACCAGTTAAAACGGGTTCAAAGCCTTTAATGGAGTAAGCTTGAGCCAATTTTATGTAGTGGCGTGGCACACCTTAATTGATGAATTAACCATTAGCCCGGAAACCGTAGGGGCGCATGGCGTGCGCCCGATTCAATGGTAAAATCTATTCCACAATTTTAGCTGAGTCACGCCAGTAGTGGTTCGGCACACCTTAATTGATGAATTAACCATTAGCCCGGAAACCGTAGGGGCGCATGGCGTGCGCCCGATTCAATGGTAAAATCTATTCCACAATTTTAGCTGAGTCACGCCAGTAGTGGTTCGGCACACCTAATTGGAGGAATTAACCATTAGCCCGGAAACCGTAGGGGCGCATGGCGTGCGCCCGATTCAATGGTAAAATCTATTCCACAATTTTAGCTGTGTCAGTCCAGTAGTGGCGTGGCACACCTTAATTGATGAATTAACCATTAGCCCGGAAACCGTAGGGGCGCATGGCGTGCGCCCGACTCAATGGTAAAAGCTATTCCACCATTTTAGCTGGGTCACGCCAGTAGTGGTTCGGCACACCTAATTGGAGGAATTAACCATTAGCCCGGAAACCGTAGGGGCGCATGGCGTGCGCCCGATTCAATGGTAAAATCTATTCCACAATTTTAGCTGGGTCACGCCGCGATCGCGGGCAAGTATTATAACGCGGGAAACGCTTATATTAGAGGTAGTGAATCTTGCCCACCGAGCGAGTCATGTGGGGTGTATTACCAATTTTGCCAGATCTCAGTTAAAACGGGTTGAAATTCAATTATAGAGTAAACCGTTTTAGCCGGAAATTGCTTTCCAGGCTGATGTTACAGCAACGGAGGAAATACTATGAATATCAGAGCGATCGCGCTTGCTACCATTCTCGGTCTATCTGCGCCTACAATTACCGAGTTTATCATTAAAACACCTGTCGTCGCCCAAGCTAGGGTTCCTCTGGGGACATTCCAAGGGGGTGAATGGTCGGTCACGATTAACTATAGCAACAACGCCCTGACGTACTACGGTACTAATCAACGAACTGGTGATAACCTGGTTCTCCGAGGTGCGAAAGTACGGGGAAATCCTCAACGCCGCCTTTATATCTGGAACAACGGGGATTATCAGTATCAAGTCGCATGGCGACCGAATGATCCCAGAATTATTCGTCTCCAGGTATTCAATCCCGCCGGACAAGAAATTCTTAATCGCCTTCTCTATGAAAATTAGGAATGAACAGCAGTAGCTGATAAGATTAGGTAGATTGAGTAACAATACCTTAACTCAATCTACTTAATACTGTTAATTTTATATTCATGCCCAAGCTTTTTGCATCCAAATTTTAAGGAGAAAATTTATGTTAAAAAGAATCTATATAGATAACTTTAAATGTCTTGTTAATTTTGAAATAAAGCTTGAAGATAATATTAGTTTATTTCTAGGAGCTAATGGTTCTGGGAAAACCACAGTTTTCACAGCGTTACAAAGACTGCGATATTTCATTGTAGACAGGTTTGAAGTTAATCAAATTTTTCCAGGAACAGATTTAACTCGATGGGAAACTCGCTCGATCCAAAAATTTGAATTAGACATTGAAGGAAATGGAGGGATTTACAGATATTCTTTGGAAATTGAACATCAAGGCGATTATGCCCCTCCTGTAATGCATCGTGAGAGATTGAGTTTTGATGAACAACCACTATCGGATTTCAGAATTGAAATAGAGCGGGATAAACCTGTTGTGAAAGCAATAATATACTATGATTCTCCTGACCAACAAGGAGAATTTATTCCATTTGTAGACTACTCACGTTCTGTTGTAGGTTTGGTATCTGAGAGATGGGATACTCAAAAACTGACTTGGTTTAAAAAGCGGATATATCGTTTTTTACTTGTACACATTAATCCTTTTTGTATGACGGCAGAGAGTCGCCAAGAAGAGATGTATCCAGTATGGGATATGTCAAACTATGCGGCTTGGTATAGCTATCTGTCCGGGTATCAGGGTAAAATTATTGAACTAACAATGAAATTAAGACAGGTAATAGATGGATTTGATTCGTTTAAAAATGAGCCGATTGGAGAGGCGAAAATTTTATCATTATATTTCCCGAATCTCAGTAAAAAGCCTTACAAGCTTAACGAAATATCAGATGGTCAACGAGTTCTGATTGCCCTATATACCTTGATATATTGTGCGCCTGATGAAGATTATACCTTGTGTATTGATGAACCAGAAAATTATCTGGCTTTACCGGAAATACAGCCTTGGCTGAGTACAGTTTTTGATCAATGTTCAGGTGCAGATAGTCACGGACAAGCCATTTTAATCTCCCATCACCCTGCACTCATTAACTATTTGGCTAGTAGTTCTGGTTATTGGTTTGAGAGAGCCAATGAAGGAATTATACGTCTACAGTCCATTACCGACCAACAAGATACAGGATTATCTCTGGCTAAACTCATCGAACTGGGATGGATTTATGACGAGTAAAGACCATAAACCAGAAGTTGTTATTTTATGCGAAGATATTGCTCACGAACGATTCATTAGACAGTATCTTGTCTGTTGTGGATTCGAGGATCGCAAAATCAAAAATTTTCCTAATCTCAAAGGAAGGAAAGTCAAAAATAATAATGACTTCGTTATCAAGCATTATGCACCTCTGGTTAAAAGCTACAGAAGCAAAAATTTTCAAAACCGTGCCATAGTCGTGATGATTGATGCCGACACTAATAGCATAAATGACATATTGCGCTCTTTGCACATAGCATTGGATGAGCAGGAAGGCAAGTTAAATCGAGACCCAAGGTTACCTAACGAGAAAATTGCCATTTTTGTGCCAGCCCGAAATATTGAAACCTGGTTTTATTACATTAGTATTGATCGCAATTGCGATGAAATAACGGATTATAAGAATTCTCCAGAAATTAGAAAATGGGATAGCATCGATTTAGCTAAATCCTCGGCAACAAAATTATCAAGGGAAATCTGTCCTCAAGGACTTGATAGTAATGCCCTGTCTTCCTTACATCATGCCTGTGATGAGTTGCGACGACTCCTCGATGAGTAATCTGAATTTTCACCCCAACCCTTATTCAGCAAACCCTAAATACCCAAAATGGAGATATATTTTTTATAGAAAAAAAGGAGTAAATCCATGAGTCAAGTTAAAACCGTGTCAGGACGAGGCGTTCCCGTTGTGGGTAATGATATTGATACCGACAGAATTATCCCCGCTCGCTATTTGCGCTGTGTTACTTTTGAAGGATTAGGAGACAAAGCCTTTGCCGATGACCGCGCCCAGGCAAAAGGGCAACATCCGTTTGACCGCCCCCAGTATCAAGGGGCAGATATTTTAGTGGTTAACGGCAACTTCGGCTGTGGTTCTTCGCGGGAACATGCGCCCCAAGCCCTGCAAAAATGGGGCATACAAGCCATTGTCGGTGAAAGTTTTGCGGAAATTTTCTTTGGTAACTGTTTGGCAATGGGGGTTCCTTGTGTTACGGCTGAACCGGAAACCGTGAAGCAGTTACAAAGAATTTTAGAAGAGAATCCGCAAGCGCCGATAACGGTAGATTTAGAAGCCATGGAGGTTCGCTGCGGTGACTTTCAAGCTTCTGTTTCAATGCCTGAAGGGGTACGGCAAACTTTAATTACAGGAACGTGGGATAGTTGCGGACAACTGGTGAAGCAAGTTGACCAGGTTCGGGAGACAGCGGCGAAGTTGCCTTATCTGAAGTGGGATACAGCGACAGTATAGGATGGGCAACCTCTCATCTGGAATAGTAGGTTTGTAGTAGGGAACCTTAGCCCTACATGCTGCCCTAGTAACATGTGCCAACCCAACCTACTGGCGTGACACAGCTAAAATTGTGGATTAGATTTTACCATTAGATAGGGCGCAAAGCTTTGCGCCCCTACTGTTTCTGGGTTTAAGCTGCTTTTTTGAGCGAATTATTTAGCAGCACAGTACCGCTAACATCAACACTCAAGTCTTTTCCTGGCACGTATCCTTTCTGCACCAACTGTTTATAGAGGGTAAATGAAGTAATTCTGTGAATTTCCTGCATTATATCCGCAGGAATAAGATTCTCAACCGCCCAAATAACGGAGTCTGGCTCAAACCACATCACACGTTCAATACTGACAACCAACACCGCCGCAATATATTCAAGAGTCAGTTTGGTCGTTAAATCGGCAATCAGGGCTGACCCAATTTGGCTGTTGCGAGTCATGATTGCTCTCGCCATCCGGTCAGTTTCTCGGTCGAATTCCAAAGAGTTCATGCTGGGCTTTTGCGTTTTCTGCCTAGGATTTACGGGTCTGGAGTCTCCACCAGAACGCTACTGTTTCGCCAAGTATACCCAAAGATAGATGTCAGTCGGTATAAAATGTGTATAAAAATAACATAATTTCACTCTTGAACGGCTGCCAACGCCACCTCTAGCGCCCGTTCTTTTTGCGGATCAGCGCCTTGGGCATATTCTGGGGAGAAGGGAACCAGGATATCAGGTGTTACGCCTTTTCCTTCTAGTCGTTTGTCTCCATTCACGTAGACATCAGCGACGGCGACGTAAAGCAAGCTACCATCTGACATGAGAAATGGACGCCCCGCCACTACAGCGCCAGGGGTTGGCGTACCGACAACGGGTCCAATATCGAATTGCTGGAAACCATAAGCCAGAATTTCCTTAGCGCTGCGGCTTCCGCCGTTTACAATCATGACGACGGGTTTATGCCAGCCTGCGTAGTGAGTATATTTTGTACCATCCCGGAAAATCGTGGTTAAGCTTAAGTTTGGAGCGGTGTAGATGTTCAGGGCGGTGAGTGGTGAACCTCCCCATCCATCTCTTAAGTCTACGACTAGAGTGTCTGCTTGTTTGAGACGACCGTAGATGAGTTCTTCTTCAAGCTTTTCTTGATAGTCATCACTGGCATAAGACCAGATATGAATATAACCGATATTTTTACCTTGTTGTTCAATTATCTCAGTGCTGGCGTCCATGGCGTCGAGATACATGGTGGTTGTATCCAGCAATTTAGGGGTGACGGTGATTTCTTGCTGACTGTTGGGATTTGGCGATCGCTGAATTAGGATTGGTACAGGTGTACCAGCTTGATCGGCAAAGGATTCAATGGGTTGGAATGGGCGATTATCCACACTCAGAATGCGATCGCCTACCATTAATCCGGCTTCAGCGGCGGGACTTCCTTCGAGAATGGCGCTGATAAAGGTTTGGTTGTCGATCGTTTTGGTGACGATACCAATGCCAGTATATTCTAGTTTGCCATTGGGAAAGAAGGGTTTGAGTTGTTGGCGTAAGTCGCGGTTTCTGGGTGCAAAGATTCCTAAGACTTGGTAATAAGCGGGTTGGTTGGGGATGTAGAGGTGGGTGTGAGAGGTGTTGAGTTCAGACAGCATTTGATTGATTAGGGGGGCGGCGGTTTCCCTGGATTGGGTTTGGCGGATTTTGGGTTCATATTCGTCTTTGATGGTTTGCCAGTTAATGCCGTTAAAGTTGGGGTCATAAAAGTTATCGTTGACGGTTTGCCAGACTTGGTTAAAGAGTTCTGTTTGGGGATTGGTTGGTGTGGAATGGAGGGGGGAGTTGAGCCAGCTAAATAGGATTAGGCAAAGGCTAATTAGGGTGATAATTAGGCGGTGATTTCGGGGAAGGGGAAATAGTTTCATAGTGGGAGAGAGATATAAGCCTAGAACTCAAGTTCTGGCTTAAAGCTTAAACTCGTTAAAACGGGTTCACAGGTTTATCCAGTAAGTTCGATCCTTACTTTAGCTTGAAGAGGATAAGTTTATTGGCTGGCGTCCAAGTTGGCGTAAATATTGGGGTGAGAAGTTCTCGCGATCGCGCCGATTTTTTTTGTCTCAAGGCTTCACCCTCTTTCAACTGGAGTTATAAGCATTCACTCGTTTTTCGGCATCGTCAGATATAGCTGGATAAATTCTTCAGCCGCATCGGGATTAATTTGTCCTAGTGCTGTGCGAATTTCTAGGATGGTTTCACCACCAGGATCTCTGACTTCATTAACCCAACGGCTAACGTTGGCGTGTCCGACTCCCATCGCCGCCGCTAACTGATTTTGGCTGATGCCAAAGATTGATAGTGTCTGTTTGAGGGCTTTACCTGCTCTTCCCATGCTTTTGATTGTGTCAGAGAGTGATGATCCTGTAAATGTTCCAATTAGTCACAAATCGTGTTATTGTAAAAATGTGACTAATTGGAACATAAAAGAGGTGAACTCAAATGCAAGCATACTTTTTGCCGAATGAAAGTCAATTACCTTCTGCTGAGGTTTCTGTTCAGGCTTCTACTGATCCGGTGTCAGGAAAAGAATTTATCAAGGTGATGGTTATCGGTTCCCGCAAAGGAATTAACAGTATCATTAAAACGCTGCATCGCTTACGGTTTGCAGAGGTGCGAGAGTGGAGTCCACCGATTCCTTATGGTAATTCGGGAGAAATGATGAGTCTGTTACGGCGACAGATTTTCGTCGATTGAATAGTTAGTAATAGATTATAGGGGTTTTATGGGCGCAAGCCTTGCGCCCCTACAAAGTTAATGCGATTAAACTTTTAGCCCAAACTATTATGGTAAAGCTTGGTGAGTGCTATTTAGATTGATTATACAATTTACTTGCGATCGCGCTTTGTTTTTAGGGTTGTTTTGGCTGAAGATTATTGGGGTTTAGGGTTGAGAGGTGGGAGGGTGGGCTTTTTTAACGCAGAGGTTCGCAGAGGGAAAGCGCAGAGGTTCGCAGAGGGGTTGGCGGTGAGGGAAGTTTCTGATATCAATGTAGGGGCGGGTTTTACTGTTATCGTCTTTTTTTACCCGGATGTTAGTAAACCCGCCCTTTTACAAGGTGTTATTGAGCAAATGTATTAGTTGGACGGAGTGCTTACAGTATCAGATTTGGGAATCGTTCAGGACAAGGTTAGATTAATAATGATTGGAACCGAGGCACAAATATTAGGGTAGCAGTGTAGCGATCACCCCATACCAGCCCTCACCCCCAACCCCTCTCCCAAGCTTGATACTGCTGGCGAATTTAACATTCTGCCCTAGAATGACCGAAATACGTTAGAGCGGCTAACGATTTTATTGGATTTCACGCTCTTTTGTAACATTCGCCAGCAAAGTCCAAGCTTGGGAGAGGGGAGTCTCATGTCGTCGCTTTGCTCAGATTTTCTGGGCGCAAGCCTTGCGCCCCTACAAGCTGTTGGCACAAACTATCACACCCTGCTAAAACCTCTGTGCTACTGAAGCGTTAACCTCTGCGTTCTCTGTTTGCTAAACTCAACCGTTAACTTTAATTTTCGTCCGACTACTGACAGCAAAGATTACTGACAAGGCGTAAGTTGAGCCAAGCGCAAGGCAATTTCATCAATCGCCCCCACTAAAACCTGTCCCGATTGAGATGGTTGATTCACCATAATGCTAAACAAAATTTTCCCATAATAAGGATGATCTAAATACCCAGACAGACTTCTTACTCCTCGTAATGTCCCCGTTTTTGCCCGAATTCTGCCTTGAGTTTCAGGTAATCGCAAGCGATTTCTCAGGGTTCCATTCACGCCTGCAACGGGTAAGGAACGATAAAATAAATCATTCCCTTTGGCATACATCATCGCTTTTAATGTCGAGATTAATGCTTGCGGTGTGGCTACATTCTGCCGGGATAAACCTGACCCATCAACCTGTCGAAAACCATTGGGGTCAACGCCTAAAGGTGCTAACGTCTGCTTCACAGCCGAGGGTCCACCAATGTAACGCAGTAGGCTATCTGCATAGCTGTTACTGCTTCTTTGGTTGGTGACTGTCACCCATTCATCTAACGACTTTGATTGAATTAAGGCTCGCGAATCCAGCCGTTGTAAAGCGGCGGCGGTGGTAAAGAGTTTGTTATTGGAGGCGGGGATGAGAAATTGATTGGCGTTGTGACTGTAGGAAATCGCCGGATTCGATACCGATTCCACCACAATCCCCCATTTGCCCCCCGCTAAATTGGGACGATTAATGATTGAGTCGATATACAGTCCCAGAAAATCGGGACAAACCCCACTTGTTCGACGTTCCGGAGGCGGAACAAAAATTTCAATCGAGTCGGCGCTTTTGGTTAAATTAGCCGCCGTTGTCGCCCTGGCGATGCTGGGAGTCATGACATTACCCATCGCCATCACACCGACGGTGAGCATGGCTAGGGATTGCTTCTGCCAAGGATTCATTGGTTTCATCGTTTGCAAGTCTTTACAATCTGGGCATCGTGAGAGAGAGCATGAGCAAAGCGCGATCGCTAATTGAGCAAGATAACATGATGCGGCTCATTGCGGCGTGATAAGTCTGCTCTCTCTGGTGAGAATGCACGGACGTAGCATACTACGTCTCTACACCACTCCATCAATTGCCAGGAATTATCCCTGAACACTGAACACCTTAGATCAACAGGGACAGGGATTATGTTCCCGTCATTTTGATTTATGTCGTGGTTTTACTGGCTCAAACCTTTGTCCTCAGGACAGTTTGCCGTTTTTCCAGGAAACTTTCTTTTTCCGCCAATCTCCCCATCCCCCCATCACCTTAAGTTCGACACCCATGGTTGTGCCGATAACCTTACCTTATCCAGTTCCCTGTCTGAGATGACGCCGAACGGTTTCTACACAAAAATCAACATTCTTGAAAGTAGCCGATTAAAAATTAAACATTATTTAAAGAAGAACAATTGACAAACCCGCAAAAATGTGAATTAAAAATAATCTTGTCAATAAATTAAACCTGTATTATAGTTAGGAGTCCTGGCATTATTAGTGCTTGATTTGACTAATCGGTTGGAGCGCCAAACAGAATGGCAAAGTATTTCTTAATCGAATCAAGGAGTTCCTTTGATTCAACCCAAGTGACTCAAAATTATCAGTTGGCATCAGATTTAGCTAATGCCGGAAATGAAACCACCTTGTTTCTGGTGGAAAATGGCGTATTAGCCGCTCGCGCTACAGCAGCAAATGGTGTAGCCACTCTCAACACTGTCAACATATTGGCAGATGATTTTTCCCTGAGAGAACGCGGTATCTCAGAGACAGAACTAGACAATGGTGTGAAAGTGGCTAGCATTGCGGCTGTGGTTGATGCCATGGCAGAAGGACAAAAAACTATTTGGCTGTAACGTAAGATAAGCGAAAAAAATGAGTACCAAAACCTTAACGTTTTCCATTATGGATGGTCCCTTTGAACAAGCAAGGACAACCACAGCGTTCCGGATGATTCATGAGGCGCTTGATCGGGGGTATAATGTGAATGTTTTTGCTTATGAAGGGGCAGTTTCTTTAGCCTTTGCTCATCAAAAACCCCACGCGAATGCGGTTCATGGGAGAAGTGTGGAGGAAGAAGATCATCCCTTAACTAAAGATTGGATTGCCGCACTCCAGGAAAAAGCCAAAGCCAAGGGGTGTCAATTCGATTGGATTAATTGCGGGCTTTGTGTGGATGAGCGAGGTGTAAATGACGCGATTGACGGCTGTCGTCGTGGTAAACCGAGTGATTTATGGAAATGGGCGAGTGAGTCAGATGGAACGTTAATTATTGCGACGAAATAGGAAGGATTGGAGATATTAAGATGAAAGCGCTACAAATCATTGAATCTGCCTATCGCTGTACGATTGAAGAACAAGATGATCCGTCTGTTTGGATTTCTCAAGCGATGAAAGGCGCTGGTGCGGATTTAGATATTTTGCTGAGAGGGAATGCGGTGAATTATGCTGTAAGTGGACAGGATGCCTCTGGACTGGTGTTTGGGAATAAGCCACAAACTCAACCGCCTAAACTGGATCAAGATTTGCAGGGGGCAATAGAGAAGGGAATTACGGTTTATATTGTGGCAGATGATGTCAAATCTCGTGGGATTCCTGAAGGGAAAATGATTAACGGTGTGACTCAAGTGGCGGGTCAGGATTTGCCAGGGTTATTTGGTAATTACGATCAAATTTGGCATTGGTAAAAATAATGCTGGGGGCAATGGGTGATATCATGTCCGTTCATTTGGTAGAGACGTTGCATGCAACGTCTCTACCATGGTGCGGAAAGTCTTAATCGATGTGTCCACCGATACACCCTGCGGCGAATGCTTTGCCCTCTCTCCAGACGTTGATGGTTAACTTTGTTGAGTTGCCATTTGTGCCTCAGAAATCCAGGCGGCGTGGAAACCGTAAGGAACGCGCTGAGGCATGAGTATTCGTGCCACAGGTTCATCGGTGAACTTTTGAGCATCAATGACCCATAATTCAGACCGTTTTTCTACAGCATCCCAAATCATCGTTAGCAACCAACCATCATCCTCAGCCGTCCCACCTGGACGAGGGGCAAAGGCACTATCACCGCCAAATCGTCCCCGACCAAATTCATGAATTTGAGAGCTACCTGTTTCTAGGTCATACTTAATTAGACCGTCTAATAAGAGTCGGGGTCTCATATAGGTTGCCTGTCGGGAAGCGTACATATACCGTGTTTTCCGACCCGTATAATCATCATTGATGCGCGGAAATTCTGTGGCGACATCTAGGTCATTCAAAAGTTCCTCTTTCACCGCACCCGTTACTAAATTAATCCGGTAGCGATACATGCGGAAATGTTCAAATTCAGTGTCCCCACCTTCACCATTATCTTCTTGAGGAATAAACAGATAGGTATCAGGTGTGCGGGTGGACAGGAGTACCACTTCGTCCCCTTCTTCCCAAGCGTTACCAACGTGGTAAAGCATAGAGGTAGAAATCTCAAACCAGCGGATTGTCCGGTTATCGCCATGGCGGGGTAGGATACCAATACGGCTGGGGTTTTGAGCCTCGAACTTAATCGGTAGCTGACCCAACATGATTCGCATGGGGCGGAATGTCAGGGGCATATCCAGAAACAGCGTGTAGTTTTCGGTAATGGCAAAATCATGCATCATCACCGGGGCGGGAATATCAATCGGTACAGTTCGCAATAGTTCACCTTCTTGGGAAACGACGCTGTATTCCAGATAAGGAGGAACAATGGGGGCGAACCCGAAGACAATCATTTCACCCGTCACAGCGTCAACTTTGGGGTGTGCTGTAAACGTGGAAGCGAGTTTATCGTTAAAGGTATACACGCCAACTGTTTCTAAGTCAGGAAGTCGGATTTGATAGGGTGCGCCAGCTTCCCACAGCGCCAGCAGTTTACCTGCGTGCCACACACAGGCGGTGTTGGCGGTATTCTTCATCATCAAACCGTGAGGGGAGTCAAACCGAGGAAGGTTCAGCAGTCCGGGCCAAATGGATTTCCCGGCAGTTTTTTCTTGTAAAAACCCTTCGGTTTGGATGTAGCGGTTACGGTAGCTAGCTTTGCCATTGCTAATGTGAACGCCGTGCAGCATTCCATCCCCGTCTAACCAATGGTGGAGTCCAATGGGGGGAAATTGAGGGTTAGGACCATTGCGGAGAAACATCCCTGAAAGTTCCTGAGGGAGTTCGCCTATGACGGTTAAATTATCGGCAGTTACTTCTTTTTTGACTGGGGCAAAGTTGTCCGTCAAATAAAAATCTGCCATATCCTCAGCAAGGGCTTTGACGTTCGCCGTCATGCTGAGGCGACTCAGGATTCCGTAGGGAACCCGCGCATAGTAACCCGCACCTTTGGCTACGTCACTAGCGATTGATGAGCGCTCCATTTGTAGAACGTTAGCCAAGAATTCGTTATCCATTAAAACGCTCATGAAGCGCTGCTGAAGCGTATTGGGGCGAGTCCCAGATGGGGCGGTGGTGGCGAGACTTAGTGATTTTATCAGTTCCTGTTCTTGTTCGTCTAACGCTCCTTCAGAATACATGAGGGCGTTGAACGCTTCATATAGTTCCTGAAAATCTTCCTCGCTGGGATAATTTCCTAAATAAGCTTTTAACCAGCGATAACACTCATCACGCGGTACGGGCTGGTTATTTGATAATAAGGATTTAATTTCTTGATCATCTGCCAATCCTTTTTCATTTGCCACTCGCTGCAAAAATTCGAGTTCTTTCGGTTCAAGTACCCCATCAATCCAGGCAACCCCAATCAGAAGTTTGAGCAACTGCCGCTCATTTTTGAGCCATTCTTCCTTGTTTGCCAGAAAGGTGGAGCGGGAAATGGGTACATCAAAATATTCGTCCGTGCTTGCATCTGGACGAACGTTTTTCTCACTGGTGTATACAATTTTGGCACGATCCGGTGTTTGGACAACAATATATAAGTCGGGATTGCCTTCAAACCGTTCAAACAGGCTTTGGAAATCTGCGTCTGTATAGGTAATTTCAAATTGTCCCTGACTATTGGTCTTCACGTATCCCAAGTTATCGCTCTTGACGATATCTTTATCAAAGGCTTCGACTATTAGGTTAGGAATCCCTAAACCACTTTCAGATTCGTAAACTCGTCCAGTGACTTTGAATGGCATAAAAGGCTCCTGATTGCTCTGAAATGAAACATTAATGAAACATTACTGATGAGCCAGTTGTTGATGCTTGACTAATCGGTCTCCCATCCGTACAACAATTATTGCCATTTCCCCTAGGGCAGTGGCAATCGCTGGCTCATATCATGTCCTAACGATTACCCATAATTAGGACACACGCTCCAGACGCGGAGACACGGAGAAATTTTTATTAGGGGTGTTTGACCGGACATAATATCAATGGTTAGCGTTGCTATTGTGGTCATATTGGTTAATATACATCCTTAATAGACCCTTTTGTCGATTTTCTCCTAAACGTTGGATAGCTTATGTACTACAAACCCGCTATTTTGTCAAAAAAAAAGAGTCTGTTTTTTACAAAAATACATGCGCCCAAGGTGCGATCGCGTTTGCACCATGTCTTGAGAAAAGGTAGTGATATCTAAAACAATAAACTCAATAGCAAACAAACCACTAAAATAACCCCAATTAAAATAACCGTCCCCACCATCAAATTACCAATCTCATCCACCGTCCCCCGAATTCCTCTCACCATCCGCCCTAAATTTAAGGGAAACCGAACCACTACCTGCAACGGAAGCGGTAATTGGTGCAATTCAAAACTATACCCAGGAGTACGCCTTGCTTCTACTTCAAACCTCCCCTTGACCCAGTTTATATCTCGCCCCTGCTGACGCGCTTCCCAAAGTAAACTTCCGGCTAACTGCAATAAAAAAGGATGCGTACCCCCTAACTGCTTTGCTAATTTCTGATCCGGGGGACTCAACGCCGCTTGTCCCTCCTTTCCCTGACTCGCTGGTAAACGCACTAATGTCCACGCTTCCTCCTCCTGCAATTCCCCCAACGCCAACACCTGACTCAAATTAAAAAACGGCGAGGTGAGACGATACCGATGCTGATAAAATTCCAATTTCCGGGGAGACGCCACCACTACCATTAACGCACCACTATCGACTAGCGATCGCAGGTTATCAAAGAATCCATCATCAAAGTCCCGATAATGGCGGATTAGCACTTCAAAGTCATCCAAACAGAGTACCGCTAACACGCCTTGTCGTTTCCAATGTCCCATGGCGCTACTAAATGCCAAGCGGTTAAACTGTGGAACTCTCAGCGCCTCCATTAACCCCGGTTGACGCTGCACTTGGGGATGATTCCACAACAGTCGCCCAACCTTATGATAAAATCCCTCGTCCCCATGACAGTCGGGATTCTGAAGCGAAAGATAAATGCTAATAAACCGATCAGGTTGAGAAACGTATTCCTGATACGTTTGACAGAAGTGATAAAGCAGCCAGGATTTGCCAATGCGTCTGCGCCCGACCACATTTAAGCTACCGGGTAGGGTACCTGTCATCTGAGTAGTCATCTGTTGCAACTCCTCGTGGCGTCCCACAAAAAATCGGGAATCCGCGATCGCTGCACCGACTATAAATGGACAAGACGGTTGCACTGAACTCATGAATCAGAGGAAAATGACTCGACAAGCATACTCAACAGTTATCATTTTCTTCTACTTTGCAACCTTTCTCCTTCCCTAGTGCCTTTTGCCTTCATAAAAAATTAGGCAATTCATCTCACCCCCCTAGCAGGAATGAAATGAATTGCCTCTTGACAAGTGTCAAAGCACTGGTCAATTCGTAAGATTTGGCTGTAGTCAGCGGCTTTGAACCGCAACTACAGCCTTTTCGACCGGAGCATCCAGTACCCGCAGACTGGGAAACAGAAAATGATTTTCCTCAACATATTGAGCGCCAAATAAACCTTTTTCTGCCCAGAAATAACGGTCTGTCGTATGCTCATTTCGCTTAACGAGTAGCAAAGCGGGCGGAATAATCCCGGCTGATTGAATATATTTACGTGCTGCTGTAACCGGTTTATCTTCACCGCTTTCTAGATTATACTGAGGCACATGTTCTAGGATCTTGCGCCCCTCTTGGCGGCGGCGACTCTTGCGCTTACGTCTTCTTGCCAACCTCTTTACCTCCTCTTTTTGCCGACAGTTGTAATGTTAGTTACAAAAGCCGTCGTAAGTATATCTGCTTGAATCTGAAATATCAATATCTTTTTATGGTTTGATAGATCTACCTAAAATGCCTCAATGCTAAGTTTTAAAGAGGCTTTGAGCGATGATCCTTTAAAAATCACGACCAAAAAAATTAATTTTTCGTTAAAAAAGTTCACAAAAAGCCGCCGGAGAGGGCTGGGGAGATGGGGAGATGGGGGAGATGAGGAAGATGGGGGAGATGGGGGAGATAATAAAGCACAAAGGACGAATGACTGTCATCCTACACCTTTTGGGTAATAGTCAGTCGTGTCAATTGTTCGACATTATAGAAAAGGAACCTCTATGGGGTTCTGTCGTAAAAGCCCTCTGGTGGTGATCACGCAATTCTCATGTTCATTCCTGCTAGTTCAGAATTTGTCGCCTTGTGTCAATCACAGGTTGGAATCCTTACTCAAAGTCTAGGCGCGGCGTTGAGTGCGGTATATTTAACAACGGATAAGCTCGACGAGGCAGCGCAACCTAAGCTGATTCCGGTAGTAGTCTATCCAGAAGCGGCGATATGGGAAGAGGAGGAGACGGAGTTAACATTGCCCGATCGCATGAGTTCAGTGGATACGATTCCCCGCCTTGCTGAAGCTGTACCTCGCCTTTTACCTCAACCTGCTGAGGATCACCATCTCCCCGATTCCACCTCACTTTCTCAGGACAACTCTCCCTTATCTCAAGGACGGCAAATGGTTTTGCCTCTAATCCACGAAGAAGTAGTTATGGGATTATTAGTCACAAGTCGCGATGATCGACCGTGGAATGAAAAAGAACAGACAGCGATTGAACGCATCGCTGGAACATTGACACTTGCCTACTTAATGGATCGGCGTCGGGCTTGGTTTGAGCAGGAATGGACTCAGCAACGCCGTCTACAAGCACAGCAACGGGATCGGCTTGATGATATCCTGCATCAATTTCGTAATCCTTTAACCGCATTGCGAACCTTTGGCAAACTGCTACTCAATCGACTGCAACCCGATGATAAAAATCATAACGTTGCAGCTAGTATTGTGCGAGAGAGCGATCGCTTGAAGGAATTGTTACAAGATTTTGATGAGTGCTTAGATCAGGATGCACCAACAAGTGAACCCCTAACCTTACCCGCATCAGCTAGTACGGCGACTTGTCCACTCCCCGACTCAGACGAGACTGGGACAATTGTTTCTTCGGTTAACTCAGAACCAGAGACAGACGCACCAGCCATTCCGTTGCTTCCGGGTAAAACCCTAATTGTCGAGTCATTCACCGTCGCCGACGTATTAGAACCCCTGCTCATTTCCGCCCAAGCGATCGCGGGGGAACGGGATTTAGAATTACGTTACTCGATTCCCCAAGACTTACCCCCTGTGCGGGCAAACGCTAGGGCGTTACGAGAGGTCTTAAATAATTTAATTGACAATGCCTTAAAATACACGCCCGCTGGGGGGCAAATTGATGTAGAAGCGGGTGTGGATCAACCCACAGATGAGACGAGAACAATGGTGGGAATTGCAATTACTGACACCGGAGTTGGAATTCCGCCCCAAGACATCGAGCATTTATTTGAGCGGCGTTATCGGGGAATACAAGCCAACACAGGGATTCCGGGGAGTGGTTTAGGGTTAGCGATCGCCAAAACACTGATTGAACAAATGCAGGGTCAAATCAAGGTCTTTAGTCCGCCGCAGTCCCCGTGGACTCAATCTCAGTCAGACGTAGCGATTCGCCGTTCTGGGGGGAAGTCAACCCAGGGAACAACGTTTGTCGTTTGGTTGCCAATTCATGAATCATGAATTTGGATTGTAGAGACGTAGCATGCTACGTCTCTACACAATGACGCTAGTTGGTGCTGATAACTAAGTCCTCATCAAGTTTGAGATCTAAATCGGTATCCGGTTCAATCACAATCAGATCCACACTGTTGCGACCGAGGAAGCGTTGGATTAAGCTCAATGCTACACCAGAGCCTGTACCAATCAAGAGTTCTTCCGTCGCGATCGCCCGATCTCCCGTTACCGCTGAAATCGCCGCCGCCGCCGCTGTACCGAGTGCAGCATTCTTGACCAAATTTCCGACATTACTACCTTGAGTGACTGTTTCCGTCGTGGTGATTACTCCAGACGCAGCATCAATAGTCATCTGCTGACCATTCATCACCAGTTTCTCTGCGACAAATTGAGCGCCACCATTCGTAGAACGCAACTCACCGACAATCTCACTACCTGCTGGAATCAATACAGTGCCATCAGAGGTGGTGATATTCGCATCGACAGTTAACGTTAAGGGTAATTGTTCGTCTTCTTCAGCAACCAGAATTTTCTCTCGGATATATTTAACTGGAATAGTTGTACCCGCAGGAATCGTGAAATTTTGAGCAACAGGCGTCGGATCAGCAATGTACTGCGAACTGACAACTTGTGCTTCTCCTTCACTCACCAAAGCTTGGTAAATAAACGCCGCAACTTCAGCACGACTAGCATTCCGCTGGGGATTTAACGATTTAACGTTAGGATAATTCACCACCAAGCGTTCTTCTGTGGCGGCGGCTATTGGTGTCCGCGCCCAACTGGAAATGCGAGAGGCATCATTGTAGTAATTTAAAACACTGGTTGAACTGGCTGAATAATCCAAACCATTTGCCAATGAAACTAAGACTTGTTCACGAGGAATATTTTGTTCAGGTCTAAAAACATTCCCTGGATATCCCGTTAAAAATCCTGTTTTATAAGCATCTTGGATGGCAGAATATGCCCAGTATCTTGAGGGGACATCAACAAAGTTCGTTGACCCGCGTTGATCCGCTTTATTAAAGGCTTGATTTGCCTTACGCATCATCGCCGCAAACTGGGCGCGAGTTACGGGAGCATCCGGTCGGAATGTACCATCCGGAAACCCAGCAATAATATCCCGTTGGGCTAATTCGGTAATAAAGTCTTCCGCCCAGTAGGTAGAAGAAACATCTGAGAAACTTGTGGTTTGGGCAAGCGCTGATGCACCTGTAACGAAGGGAGCGATCGCACCAGCCGTTAATCCAAAGGCTAAAAATGCAGCGGTTCCAGATTGCCAGGGATGAAAGTTAGACATTAAAGGCGTTCTCCAACACGAATCGTTCTGTTTGTTAATTTACTAGACCGTTTAGAATTCCAGATGTTCCTAAAATTTTCCTACCCATTCATTAGATAAAGTTTAGCAAGAAAATGTTTTGCGCGTCACTGCTTTATGGGAACATTTTCAGTGTGAATGACGATCCGTCCGGACAATTAGTTTCCAAAAAATAAAAAATCCTCTACTGACTTTTAGAGTAAAGGATAAAAGCTAAAGAAGCTGGGAAAGCCGATCTTTAGGGGCGGTTTTTACCCATAACGTTTTAGCCCTGTCGGTAAAATTTGACTAAACCTGTCCGGATAACATTTTGTGACACATCGATAACTGGACTAAACCTGCCCTTGTGGGAGAAAAAATTAACTGAGAACTCAAATGACCAACCCCAATCCCACATTACTAAGATTGCTGGTCAATCCAGCGGTGGTAAAGTTTTTGAATGGCTTTAAGCACATTATTATGAGTGGACTTGGGAGAAGTCTGGGCAGGATCGAGAAGCTGTAAGCGGGTGAGAAGTTTAGCTTCCTCAGTATCTACATCGCCATCGCTGTAAATTAAGGCACTAATCGCTTCAATCAAGCCCTGATAATCCTCTTGGCTAGGATGATCGCCCAAATACTCTTGCACCCATCTATAACACTCGTCACTGGATACCGATTTGAGTTCGTTCAACAGGGGTCGAATTTCTGGGTCTTCAGCCACATTGGATTGCTGGGCGACTTGGTGCAGATACTGCCGTTCCTCTGGCTGAATTCGACCATCGATCCAAGCCGCACCAATCAGAATCTTTACAAGCTGTTTGACATGAGAGTCTGTAACCATGACGTTTTTCTACAAAGAACTTCTGCTATATCTATATCAGAACTGTTCCCAAAAATGCGCTTAGACGTTCTAATCTTTACCAATGAGCAGGCTTGGTTAAGGGAAGCTGAGGGAGCAGAGGAAGCTGGGGAAGCTGGGGGAGCTGAGGGAGATGAGGGAGATTGTGTAGGGGCGGGTTTCACTACTATCTTTTTGGTTACACCCAGATGTAACTAAACCCGCCCCGACTTCACGTAATGACAAATGACAAATGACAAATGACAAATGACAAATGACTAATCCCCCAAATACTTCAATCTCACCATAAAAAAGCCATCCATCTGATGCTGATGGGGTAAGACTTTCAGCCAGCCTTGAGGCGTAGAAAAAGCGGAGAGTGTCGGCGGGGGTGCATCGATACGCCAGTGGGGATGACGTTCTAGAAAGGCTTGAATCACGGCTTCATTTTCTTGGGGATGCAAAGTACAGGTGGCGTAAACGAGGACGCCTCCAGGTTTAACCCAGGTGGCTGTCTGAGTTAATAGTTCACTTTGCAGTACAGAAAGTTCCTGAACTCTGGCTGGAGTACAACGCCAACGGATATCGGGGCGACGGTGCAGCGTACCTAAGCCAGAACAGGGGGCGTCGAGTAAAACAGCATCAGCTTTTTGGGTAAATTGGGGAAAATCACGGCTATCGCCTGGGCAGATTTGAATGGATTGTAATTGTAACCGTTGAGTATTAGCTTTGACTTTTTTTAGGCGAGATGCGGCTTTATCACATGCCCAGATTGTGCCGCGATCGCGCATGAGTTCGGCAAGATGCGTTGTTTTCCCGCCCGGTGCTGCACAAGCGTCAATGATGACATCATTGGGTTGAGGATTAAGTAAATGACTCACCAGTTGGGCGCTACTATCTTGAATTGTCCACCATCCCTCGTTGAATCCAGGAAGCGTTTGTATGGAACCTGTACTTCCTTGGAAGCGTAAGGCTTGGGGAAGGTAAGGAAGGCGCTGAACCTGAATACCTGCGGCTTGCATCGCTGTTTCTACTGTATCGATAGAAGCGTTCAAGGGATTGATTCGTAGGTCAAGGGTTGGCGGTTGGTTGAACCATTGGCAAAGGGCTTCGGTTTCCTCGATTCCCAATTGATTTAACCACAGTTCGATCATCCAGTCGGGAAAGCTATAGAGAATACCCAGGCGCTGAATCGGGTGGGAGGGTAACTGCAAGGGATCATCTAATTGGGGATTGGCTTTCAGACGGGCATACTGTCGCAGCACCCCATTAACCACCCCGGCTAATCCTTTTAATTGATTGGCTTTAGCCAATTCCACGCTGGTATTAACGGCGGCTGATGGGGGAATGCGTTGCAGATAGCGCAATTGGTATAAGCCCAGATGCAGAATGAAGCGCAAGTCTGGGGGCTGCTGCTGGGCTTTTTTCTTCCCCAGTTGGTTAATTAAGGCATCCAGGGTGCGAGTGTGTCTGGTAGTACCATAGACTAAATCGGTTAACAGAGCGCGATCGGCACGATTAAGCGTAGTATGACGAAGCACTCGATCCAACGCAATATCTGTAAACGCACCTAATTTGTGAATATCTCGTAGGGCGAGGAATGCAAGTTGGCGAGAGTTTGTCATGGATGACTCAAAAAACCTTTACATCAACAAAAGACAATCAGAGGCGCTAACTTGCATTGTTCTCACCGACTTACAAATCTTGGCGTGACAACAAAGACATGACAGACTCCTGCTGGCGCAGGGCAAAACGATCAGCAACTATCAGCGCGGGCAATTCGCCAACGGGGGCATCTGGGCTGAACTGGAGACGATTATAGGATACCCAATTGCCTTTTACTCGCCATCCCACGCGATCGCCAAAACTACACCAGGCTTGCCAATGACTTTTCTGCTTATCTAGAATACTCTGCCAGATTTGCTTTTGGACGGTTAAACCGAAGCGATCGCGACTGTATTCTCTCCACATCTTATCAATCCGATGTAATTCCTGAGCGGGAAACGTCTCAATATCCGCCACCCTCAACCAGCCGTCTCGCCTTGATACTTTCAGCATGAGTTTAGCCGTTTCTTGATCCGCCGCTTGCCAGTGTTGAGCCGCCAGTAGAGTCCGCAATCGCTGATAATCGTCCGGCGAAAGTCCCGATGTTACGGTACTACTGCCCAACATCACCAACCATTCTGCCACGGATTGGGGACGGGCTTCCGGTTGGAGTGCCATTCCTTTGAGGATAGCTTGATTGACGCGATCGCTAATTTTAGGATTAAGCTGTTGAGGGGGTTCTAATTCTAAACGGTATGCTCGCATCGGTGCAGGTAAGGGAATTTCACCCGTTAGCAAGGCATACAATGTCGCGGCTAAAGCATAAACATCAGTATAAGCGCCTCGTTTGGAGCGCCAATCATACTGTTCAATCGGCGCAAATCCTTCCGATAACGACTGGGTATGGGTTTGGGTAATATTGGGGCTAAATTCACGGGCAATGCCAAAATCAATCAGAACGGCTTCATATCCAACAATTCCGGGTACAGTTTCCACAGGACGCCGCATAATATTGAGAGGTTTGATATCTCGGTGCAGTAAGCCTTGATTGTGAATCAGCGTCAGTGCATCACCAATCTGCTGGATATAGCCTATCGCTTCGGATTCGGACAAAACACCGTGATGCCACACCCGATGGGCTAAGGTTTCCCCTTCAATATATTCCATGACGATGCACCACTGTTCATCCTCTTTAATCACTTCATCGACGCGCACGATATGAGGGTGGCGGAATTTGGCTAAGCGTAAGGCTTCATTGATGAAATCCTGCTGATATTTGGTGGCGTCGTATTGGCGTTGCAGGTAGTCGTTGAGGGTTTTAATCACTAAGGGATTCCCCTGTTTGTCTTTGACGAGGTAGGTTATGCCAAAGCCACCTTGTCCGAGGATTTTTGCGATCGCGTATTTGCCCTGTTGTAACTTCTGTCCGGGTTGCCACATCATCGTCTACGATTCCAAGACCTTGATTGAGATCTATATTAGTACAATTGTTCTATAAAAGGAAGACGTGGTGCGATCGCATTTGAAAAAAGCCACAATGACAGACATCTGTATTCCTGTAACAGTCTAGTTATGGTCACGTCATCCCCTAACCCCTTCTCCCACCCCCCTCATTCCCCCCTGCGAGGAGGGATGACAGAGGATGCTTCGCTTTTGTTTCATGGGAGAAGGGGAACCGGACTCTCTTGCTCCCCTCTTGCTCCCCTCTCCCAAGCTTGGGAGAGGGGCTGGGGGTGAGGGCTGGCGTGGGTGAGGGGTTTAGCTTAAGTTGACACCAATGCTCCCCACCCTTGCTATCAGAAGATAAGCTAGACTTTTTTCTTAGACCAGAATTACAGGGAAAAGGAAAATGGTCAGCAATCGGATAAAAGAAAACAGCACTGTACTAAGTTTTGTAAACAAGCCTTAAACCCTTACAAATGACGTAGCTTGCTTCTCGCGAAGCGAGTATGACAAATGACAAATGACAAATGACAAATGACTTTATCAATGAATGTTTGGCAAGCGGATTTTTATCGGCGTCCTCTGCGAGATGAAACAGGACAAGTCTTATGGGAATTATTAATTTGTGACACCACAGGCAATGTTATCTATCAATCATTCTGTCCTCAGCCAGATGTAACCCATGATTGGTTGCTATCGCAGGTAAAAATCGCGGTGACTGAGACAGGATTACCGGATGCAATTCACGTCTTTCGCCCCCAGTCGTTCAATTTATTCCAGGAGGTGGGACAACAATTAGAGATTAAGGTAGAAGCCACACGACGTACCCCAACCTTAAAGCAACGATTACAGGAAAGAACGTTAGAGTATCAACAGCACGAGAATTACACCGGGGAAGTGTACAACCCCCTTAGCTTAGACAAACCGCCGCCTTTACCCTTACCCGAAAATCTCTGGGGCGATCGCTGGCGATTTGCTAGTATTCCCGCAGGGGATATTGAGGAAGGGTTTGCCCAACGCCCGATTCCGATTGTACAGATGCCCAAAGAACTCTTACCTCTCCAATTAGGTTTAGCCTCAACGGTAGCTGTTCCCGGAGTCGTGATTGATGGGGGGCGTCAGTCGATGCCATTAGCGCGTTGGCTGCAAGCGGTGCAACCTGTAGCGCTTAATTATATTCCCGGTGCGCCGGATGGGTTAATTTTAGAAGCCGGATTAGTGGAACGCTGGGTAATGGCAACCTTTGAAGATGAAGAAGTAGCGGCGGCGGCGAGGTTATATGAACAGCGCAAGCAAACGAGTCAGGGATTGCATTTTTTGTTGGTGCAACCGGATGATTCGGGAATGACGTATACCGGATTTTGGTTATTGATGGCTGATTAATTTGGTCATTCGTCTTATGTCATTTGTCATTTGTTATTTACTAGACATCTTTAACCTTGATGAAGGGCGGGTTTTGTTGAAAGGTTATCGGTAGATATCACAATTAAATGGCTAAACCCGCCCCTACAGTTGGTTTTCATGCTTCGACTCAACCGAATTATCCGATTTGTTTTGGCTTACGTTCTTTGAGAAAGTATGTCGTCATTTCTCCCTTCCCTTTGACGGAAATTGAACCGCGTTCTTGAAAAACGTATTTATCCTTTAAATGTTCATAGGTGGCATCAGAAACTTGAATATAACCGGGAAGACCATGGGATTCCATACGACTAGCCGTATTAACTGTATCGCCCCACAAATCATAAATAAACTTTTTCAACCCAATCACCCCAGCGACTACGGGACCACTGTGAATGCCAATACGCATCATGAAAGCGTGTCCTTGTTGGGCATTAACCGCATCAATTTCCCCTTGCATATCCAGGGCAAATTCGGCGACGGCTTCAGCGTGATCCTGACGCGGTAAGGGTAAGCCGCCGACAACCATGTAGGAATCGCCAATCGTTTTAATTTTTTCTAAGCCATGGAGTTCTACTAAACGGTCAAATCGCGAGAAAATCTCATTGAGGAGATTGACCAGTTCGGTGGGTGAGATTTCTCCTGATAGGCGAGTAAAGTCCACAATATCGGAAAAGAGAACCGTGACTTCTTCAAAACTATCGGCAATCGTATCTGAGTCTTTTTGCAGGCGTTTGGCAATAGATTCCGGTAAGATATTCAGGAGGAGATTTTCTGCCTTTTCTCGTTCAGTAACCAGGTTTTTGGTAGAAGACTCTAAGGCGTCTAACATCGAGTTAATTGTTTGTGCCAGGTGGGTTAATTCATCATTCCCCTTGGCGCTAACTCGTAGCGATAGGTCATTACTTGTGCCAACTTTTTGTACGTTTGTACTCAGTTTTGCTAGGCGAGACAGTACCATTTTTTCCAATAGGAAAAGAGTACCGACACTAAAAAGAATTCCTAAACCTAAGAGAGATAAAATAAGATAACGTAGACTAAGGCGACCTTGTTGATATATTTCTCGTGGGATGTCGATTTGAACCAGTAACGCAGGTTGACCATAGATATCGCGGAGGAGGGTATAGCCTGCGATCGCCTCCCGACTTATAATCTGGATTAAGATGGGAGCCTGATTGGGTTGGGACTCCTGTTCAGATAGGCTAGACTGCACAGTCTGCAATTTAGCTGGTAATTGGGTATTATCGAGTCGGTAGACCTTAAGATTGAGTTGGGTGAGTTCCGCTAACGCCTCAATGCGCTGGTCATTCAGGTAACGACCCATAATCAAAGACCCCCGCATTGGACCAGTTTCCTCGTTGGTAAGAATGGGATTTGAGGCAATCATTAACGGTCCCTGGGGTAAGAGAATTAAACCTGTAATGCTACTGGTTGTATCAGGATGCTGTAGTAGAACATTATCAGAATTCAGTTGTTGGATTAAGGGAGTAGGAATGGGGATTTCTTGCTGCTGAGCTAAGTTAAAATGTTTACCAAAAACCAATTCATCTTGGCGGTTAAAGAATAAAACCAGGTTGAGGTTAATATTCGTTAAATTTGTATCTGATAGATTCTCTTGAATATAATTTTGACTGGTATCTTCAATAAACGCATAAGTATCATCCCACTCACCATAATCAGCCGCTAAAACAGCTAAACTATCTAATTCATCGAATAACGCCTCCTGTACTCGCCGCACATTACGATACGCATGTTGTTCCTCGATTTGCGCGAAACTACGGATTAAAATTAGCGATAGACTGGCGTAGAGGACACCGATTAAACCCGCAAGGGTGAGACCAATCAGGAGTAGGGTTTTCTGGCGCAGGCTCATAAGTTCAGCAGGGGAGTGGCGGACAAGGGATAAGCTGGGGGAGATGTGAGCTGGTCAGTATTTCTGCCATGCTGCATGAGGGAGTCGTTCTTTCTCCCTACAAAGTAAAGTACAACAATTCAAGGCGATAAAGGAAGAAATTCCGGTAAGGCGTCAGGACTCACTTTATTTCCGCCACGCTGAACCCATTATGGGTAGGTTACTACAGACATCTGATTAAAAGCTTATTTACTAGCTGAAGTATCCACCTAACGCAGGCGATTAATTCGAGTCAGATGAAGGATGTCTATTGCTTAAGGCATATTTTTTTAGGTGTACTGTGGAGTCAATTCAAAACAATCTCTACAGTAGTTTCTATCTTTAGGTTAAGGTGGGATTCAATTTTCTTGATTACCGTGGTATTTAAGCTCAGTTGATTGATAACTGGGCAGGCAGCTTTTGCCTCTATAGCTATACTCAAAAAAAATTATGTTTTTCCACAAAAAGGAAACCATTCAACCCGTTAATATCGAGACAGCACATCCCCAATTTGCCCAACTCTTGTTAGAACAATTTGGTGGTGCTACAGGTGAACTCACCGCTGCTCTACAGTACTGGGTGCAGTCTTTTCACTGTGAAAATCCCTCCATTCGGAATATGCTGCAAGATATCGCGGTTGAGGAATTTAGCCATTTAGAGATGATTGGCAAACTAATTGAATCTCACACCAAAAATGTTGACCAGACTGATGCGTATAAAAGTACACTCTTTGCAGTACGGGGAATGGGTCCTCATTTCTTAGATAGTCAAGGCTCTGCTTGGACGGCTACCTATATTAATGAAGGTGGCGATATTGTCCGCGACTTACGAGCAAATATAGGCGCAGAAGCTGGCGCTCGTCAAACCTACGAATCACTCATTAAACTAGCACCTGATCCGGGGACAAAAGAGACGCTAGTACACTTACTTACCCGCGAAATTTCCCACACTAAGATGTTTATGAATGCGTTAGATTCTCTGGGTAAGCTCACTGATCCCATGTTTGGCAACATTGAACCTGATAGTACCGTTGATCTGTACTATAACTTATCAACCGAGTCAGACGGCAACTCTCAACAAGGCGATAAGCCGTGGAATTCTGCACCTGACTTTAAGTATGTAGCCAACCCCACAGCGAGTCATTCTTAGAGACAATTAAGTCAGGTTAGGAGTAGCTTGACGACGCTGCTAAAATAGTGAATATTTAGGTTGGGTTGACGCCAGTAAACCCAACTTAATTTCATGTCTAGCTGAATAATTACACTATTGCAGAGGGTAATGCTATATTGTTTCTATTCCATTCGATTACAGCATCAATTATCTCGAAACGGGTAATGAAACAGTAACAATAGTTTGCTTATCCGGAACGCTTTCAATGACGAATTTACCCCCATGGAATTGAGTAAGGCGTTTAGCAATTGTTAGCCCCAATCCAGAACCTTGTTGATCATAGAGTTTGCGCTCAAACTGCATATAGCCTCCCACTTGGGCAATTTGTTCTGCCGTCATTCCTGTCCCTTGATTACTAATTGCCAAAACCAGTCGATTTTTTTCAACCATACTGGTGAGAGTTACAGGTGTGCCATCGGGGGAAAATTTAAAAGCGTTATCGACAAGTTCAAAAACTAACTTCTGAAGTCGAGGTGCTGCCATTTGTATAGCCGTATCGGTTAAATTTAGTAGTAGGTCAGATTCTCGATTGAACTCTCGCGCCTTGGCAATCGCTTGAGCGGAAATAATTGCTGATGAAAATCGCGTTTGATAGGCTTGAAAGGTTCGACGCCGTTCACTTGAGGTTTCGGCTAATTCCAACTCAGCAAAAAGTAAAAAGTTTTGAATCGACCGAGATAACTGCTGTCCAGACGCTTGAATATCTTCGATCATCGATCTGACAGGTGCGGCTTCAATATAGTCCGCCAGCAGTGTCTGTGATGTACCAACGATAATATTGAGGGGAGTTTGCAGTTCTCTGGGTAAAGCCGAGGTGATATTACTGCGTAGCTCATCTAACTTGGCTTCAGACTGCTGCTGAATTGCCATCTGCTTTGACAAACGAGTCGCGATCGCGCTAAGAAGTTCTTTAGCGGTAAATGGTTTGGTCAGATAGTCATCGGAACCAAGTTCCATTCCTTGTCGCCAGTCATCTCGGCTGGCTTTAGCGGTGAGGAAGATGAAGGGAATCGTCTGTGTGGCTGGATTAGAGCGCAAGGCTGTTAACACCTCGTAACCATCTAATTCTGGCATCATCACATCACAAACAATTAAATCGGGTAATTGTTGGGTCGCAAGTTGGATACCTGCTAATCCATTGTCTGACTCAGTGACCTGAAAATTGTTGGCTTCGAGCAACTCTAGAATATTGTCTCGAACGGATAATTCATCTTCAATTACTAAAATTTTAGCCATAAGGTTCTGGCGGATGCCCAGCTATTTCGTTCTTGTATCCTAGCTGTTTATTTTTTAGCCATTCCAGGGGGATTTTACGGATATCAACTTAACCCCAATTGATGCATTTCAGTAGATTTACGGAGGTTATAACAACAATCAGCGGTCACGCATTTAAATTGGGTATAGTGGACTGACACAGCTAAAATTGTGGAATAGATTTTACTGTTAAAATGGGCGCACGTCGGTGCGCCCCTACAATTCTAATTCACCATTTTATGTAGGTCAGCCCGCCATCGTGTGTTAGCGAAGCGTAACGCACCTTTACCCCCATCTGTGGTGTGTCTGCGTAAGTCCTGTCTAATTTAATTTTTTCTCCCCCAGCTCCCAGACGTAGCATGCTACGTCTCTACATTGCTTTTCCCAGCTTCCCCAATTCCCCAATTCCCCTGCTTACACCACTTGACGGCGTAGAAACAGCAGCAGATTATTACTCACCTTCTCAGACCAATGATCTTGGGGATAATGTCCGGCTTCTTCTAGTTCTACCAATTCGACATTCTTAATCATTTTGGCAAATTCTTGAACTTGAACCAAGGGAAGCCACGGATCTTTTATCCCCCAAAGAATCAATGTGGGTTGATTCCAGTTGCGAAACCCGGCTTCGATTTCTGCCATGGATGATTTAAATTGCAGGTTTTTAACCGTCATCAGTAAACTTCGCCCTGCATCAGAACTGCTGAGGAAGGGACGACGATATACGTCTAAATCTTTATCAGACACGCGATAGCCACTACCGCCTTCTAAGGTGCGATCGACCAACAAGGGGTCTTGGGTCAACATATCACCGACCAAGGGTAAGCCTAATTGCTTGATCTTCCACGGTAACTGACTCGCTGATGAGACAGGGGTGTTGAGAATGGCTAACCGTTCAACCTGATCGGGGTAACGCAAAGCGTATTGGAGTCCCACTGAACCCAGAAACCCTTGGACAACCAGATAAAATCGCTCGATTTGCAGATGTTGGATAAATTCTGCTAAGGCTTTAATAAAAGCATCTGGCGTATAGGCAAACTTACGACGGTCTGGTTTAGCAGAGAAACCTGCACCAATCCAGTCTGGCGCGATCGCACGGAATCCTTTTTCGGCTAAATCGGGCATCAGCGCTGACCATGAGTAACTCTGGGAGGGTAAACCATGAAGCAGCAGCACCGGGGGTTGTGTACTGGGATTAACTGGAGTAGCTTCCCGATAAAACCACTCTAGCGACCCGACCTGAATGGACTTTTCCTGAATGGACACTGTTATTTCCTACACCTTGACCGTGCTTTGAGCTTACCGCCCTGTAGACGTTTGAGCAAGTTTTCTTGGTAATTTCCGATCTCCGGGAATTGTCAACAAATCACAACATATCCCCTGTCTGCTAAACAGATAGCCAACAGACTCGCTAATTGTAATAAATAATGAAGCAATCTTGTAAATAAGCGTTAACCATAGGAGATTTAATCATGAATGCTGCGGAACAAGCCAAGGGTTTAGAGGTAACCACCAAAATTGCCGCCATAGTCAACTTGTTTAAGTCCCAGTTTCCCGATGCTAAGGCGGACTTGAAACCCTGGCAAAATGACCCAGATACTCGCAATCTAGTTGATCCTGACTCAATTGATATCGGTTTTCACTTTCCTGGATGGAGTAGAAAGTTACAAAGCCGCAGCATCTTACTACAAATTCGGTTTTACCAAGATCCCTTAGAACAGTCTCATCGCTTGATCGGCTTAGATGCCGCAGGATTTAATCATCAAGGAGAAGCTTGGCGACTTTCGACGGTTGAGAACTGGCAATGTGTCGGTAATTATCAGCCTGCGCCGGAGGTGAGTGACAAGCTCAAACAGTTCTGCCGACAAGTCTTTGAGTTATTCATCTAATTGAACCGGGTGTCTTCTGTAGGACTTACGCAAAACCTCTATATGTAGGGTGCGTTACGCTACGCTAACGCACCATTGCCGCGATATGTGGTGTAGTTGTGTAAGTCCTGTTCTGGTTGTGGTTGAGAAGAGGACACCCAACACCATCACCCACAAACAGTGGGGACACGACATGTCGTGCCCCCACAGATGGTAGTTCAAATTAACCAACAAACGCCAGACGCGGCTCAGAGACACCTGCGGGTTCTTGTCCCTTCAGGGAAGCGAGCATCGTATCCGCATCGGAGACTTCAAAGGGGTCATCCGGGCAGTTGTCGCTGTAACCCGGTTCTGCAAAGAATTTTTCAATCTTGCCGTCGTGCACCAGCATCGAATAGCGCCAGGAACGCATTCCGAAACCGAGGTTGGACTTATCGACTAGCATTCCCATCTTGCGGGTAAACTCGCCATTACCATCGGGGAGCAATAACACATTCTTTGCCCCTTGCTGCTTACCCCACTGGAACATAACAAACGCATCATTCACCGACAGGCAAATGATTTCATCGATACCCTGCGCCTTGAACTCATCATAGAGTTCTTCATAGCGAGGCAGGTGGTTGGACGAACAGGTGGGTGTAAACGCACCCGGCAAGGAAAATACAACAACTTTTTTGCCACCAAAGATTTCCTGCGTTGTCCGATCTTGCCAACGGTAGGGATTTGAACCCCCTACAGACTCATCACGCACGCGAGTCTTGAACACAGCGTCGGGTACACGATCAATAACAGCCATATTTACCTCGTTTTACAGACGACTAGATTTTTGTTTGCTTTAGCTATATCTAACTATAACTCAGAATAATTCTGATTTAAGAATGAGTCAATAGTAATAAATACTTATTTTTCAGTCTAACTGCTAGACAAGTATAACTCCTAAAAAAGAGTGTTATAATTAAGAAACTGCTTATGAAAACGGTGAATACCATGCAGCAGCAAGCAGAAAACCTGATTAAAGTCTTGAAATCCAAGGGGTTGAGGGTTACCCCACAGCGATTTTCTGTCTATGCCAATCTGCTGACTCGTTTTGATCACCCAACGGCAGATCAAATCCTCAGCGATCTCAATCACCAAGCGCCAACGTCTTCTCAAGCGACTGTATACAGTGCGCTACAAGCACTGCGGGAAGTGGGACTGGTGCGGGAAGTTTTATTAGAGGAAGGTGTCTGTCGTTACGATGCGAATGTCGATCGCCACCATCATTTTCGTTGTCGCTGTTGCGGCGCGATTAAAGATATTCCTTGGGATACGTTTGAAAGCATTGACTTAAACCGCCTACCTCCCGGTATGCAAGCTGAAAGCTATGAGGTGACGGTGCATGGAGTCTGCGATCGCTGTCAATGATTTGTCATTTGTCATTTGTCATTTGTCGCGGAGATAGGGGGAAGAGCAAGAACTCCAGAAACCACGCTTTGCTCTCTTAACCCTCTTTAGCCGCTTCCTTCTGTAAGCCAAGTTGTTCGCGAACCGCCTTTAACGATTTCCCCCGCTTTACCTTCGGGCGAACGCTTTGCTCTGGCACATCAGAAGCCGAAAGAACGTTCTTTTTTAAAGCCGCCTGTAGAAGATTTAATTCGTCTTGCAGATCTTCGAGTGATTCTCCGAAAGGCTCGATCGGCTTTTCCGAACAGGCAGCTATCGCACCGTGATCATCATAATATACGGTACGAATTGTGTAGCCACTATCCTCAAAGAACACCCGATAATCCCAGTTCATCATAGTTCTCCCTGCTCTCCTTGAACAATGTACTTGTTTCTCGGCTTGGCAGCGATGCGCTCAATACTGACGATTCTAACTTTCTCCTCAACGTTATACAGAACGCGGTACATACCTAGCCTCAATTCCCATTCCGCCGTATCGTTTGGACGCAGGTGCTTCCGGTTGCGCGTCTCTATCATTGGCTCATAAGAAAGGTTTGCCTCAATACCGTCAAGAATTAATTACATTCTGTTCGTATTTCTTAAACCATTGCAAATCCTCGATCGCTTGGTCTGTCAACTCAATTTCAAACACGGTGGCTATTTATACTGTAATGTGTTTCCAGTAATCGTCTAGGCTACCATTAACATTTCCAACGAGGAAACAGGGAGATGGGGGAGTTATCGGGTTGACTCAATTTTGCAATTTAACCGGGGCGGGTTTATACCAAGTTGCAGTCAAAGAGGTAATCTGTCATGTTGAACGAAATCCTTCACGACCTTCGAGGACAGGATCAATCTAATTCAAGCGGCTGGCATATCTCTTGTAGCAACCACATCCGCCCCTGTTTCCAAGGCATTCGCCAGAATCACATCACCCATTTTCACAGGTGCAGTTAGTTTCACTTGACGCAGCGTTTGGCATAATTCCTGCATTTTTTCTTTAGGAATAGCCATATTGGTTTTCACCGGAAGCCTAGCCCAACGCCCTTGTTCTACCTGTACAGTGGTTGTTAGCATACGGCGAGGTTCGGTATGTTCTTGTTTAGCATACTCTTGTCCCCGTTTGCAGTTAAAACCCCGCACTTCGACAATCTTGTTGTCTTCATCTTCAACTTCTAAACGGCAACCTAGGGGACAGCCAATACAAAGGTAATGAGTAATTGTTGTCATAATAAATACCTGGTGATTGGTGATTAGTGATTGGTAAATACTTCGCCACCCTTGAGGAAACCTGGTTTGTAGGGGCGGGTTTAGGGACTTTCTTTTGGTTCATGATGGTAACGTTGGTACGAAACCCGCCCTGACTCAATGTTGAGTTTACTCCCCCATCTCCCAGACGCTTCTGTGATCACGTCTGGAACATCGCGCCCCATCTTCTCCATCTGCCGCACTCCTTTAATCTTTACAGGGTACAACATCTACCCGCAAGGTATCCCCGTGGAAGTTCTCCAAAAACCGAGGACGTACTTTGAGATTAACCATCTCTGCTGGCAAAACAAAGCGTAGTTTTTTCTCATACACGTCACCTAAACGCAATACGCTTTGTTCCATGGGGCGCTTAACCCGCATGTAAACTGTGTGTTCTCGGTCGGTGGAAATAGTATGAGGGACGCAGTAGCGCACATTTTCCCCTGGAACTAGGCGAATATTATCCCCCGGAGGGCGTTGTTCGGTGACGTAAGCTCCAGCATTGCTGCCTGCGAGAAAGGCTTCCTGGCTAACAAAATCCACTAAGTCGTGAATATGGACAACATTACCACAAGCAAAAACCCCATCCATGGAGGTTTCCATCATGCTGTTCACCACCGGACCACTGGTTACGGGGTCAATCTGGAGTTTCAACTGTCGGGATAGTTCGTTTTCTGGAATCAAGCCAATAGACAGCAGCAGGGTATCACAAGGAATATCCCAGCTTTGCTCTAAATTTGGGGTAAAGTTTTCATCAACGGGAGCAACAGTAACCTTTTCTACTCGGTCTCTGCCATGGATGTCCGCAATTGTCGTGGAAAGGTGCAGGGGAATGTCGAAGTCGTGCAGACATTGGACGATATTGCGATTGAGTCCATTGGCGTGAGGCATAATTTCAAACACGCCTGCGACTTCTACCCCTTCCAATGTCAACCGTCGCGCCATAATTAAGCCAATATCCCCGGAACCAAGAATCACTGCCCGATGTCCTGGCAGATAACCAATCATGTTGACAAATTTCTGGGCTAACCCGGCTGTCAAGACACCGGAGGCGCGAGTACCGGGAGTGCGAATAGCGCCGCGTGTGCGTTCTCTGGCACCCATTGCCAGTACAGCGGCTTTGGTGGAAAGAACGTGGACGCCTTGGCTACCGGACATGAGTTTGACTTGTTTGTCAGCATTAATATCCAGGATGTAAGCATCGCTGACAATATCTATGTCCGTTTCTAAGACTTGCTCCAAAAACCGCTGGGCATATTCTGGACCGGTGAGTTCTTCTTTAAAATGCTGGAGTCCAAAACCTGGATGGATACACTGCAACAGGATGCCGCCTGCTTCTTTCTCACGGTCAGCAATCAGGATGCGATCTGCTCCCGCCTGTCTTGCGCCTAAGGCGGCTGCCATACCTGCTGGACCACCACCAACGACTACGACATCATACTCTTTTTTTAAGTGGCTAATTGTGTCCGTAATCATTTTGCTACCTCCTCCCGTTCCCGAACAATCCAAGTGTCGCCGCCGCGTTTGGTAATTTGCGATAGCGGCTGGTCTAATTCTTGCGATAGCAGTTCCATACACCGTCCAGTACAGAACCCCCCTTGACAGCGCCCCATCCCAGCGCGGGTACGGAATTTGATGCCGTCGATGGTGCGTGCGCCCCGATGAATGGAATCTAAAATCTCACCCTCGGTAATTAATTCGCAGCGACAAACAATGCGACCATAATGATGATTTTCTTGAGTCAGGGCGATTTGTTCGTCTGTAGACAAGGAAACAAAATGGATGGGTTTGGGAATGGAGGGGACAAAATCATCCTTGGGTTGTAACGGTAGACCTTCATCCCGTAAAATATCTCCGACCATTTCGGCAATTGCCGGAGCCGCTGTGAGTCCAGGAGACTGGATACCCGCGACGTTAATAAAGCCTTTTTTGTCAGTTGAACCAATTATAAAGTCTTCGGTTTCCGTAACTGCCCGCAACCCGGCAAACTCAGCGATGCAATCCCTCGGACTAATACCGGGAACGACTTGTCTGACCATCTGGAAAACTGTTTGTCCTCCGGCGACACTGGTGGTCAAGTCTTCCTTATCATCGACCATTTCTGCCGTAGGACCAACCATAATCGTGCCATCGTAGGTAGGGATGACGAGAATTCCTTTGGACACGGGAGTGGGACAGGGGAAAATTACCCGTTTTACTAAACCCATTAACCGCTTATCCAGGATATATTCCTCACCTTTGCGAGGGCGAATAGTAAAGGGTTGGACTCCTGCCATCTGAGCGATACGATCTGCCCAAAGCCCCGCCGCGTTTATGATAAAGCGAGTCGGAAATTCGCCGCGATTTGTTTTGATTGTCCAAATGTCGTCCGTTTGGTCAATGTCCTGCACCAAACTATCGGTCACCAGTTCCAAGCCATTCAGACAGGCATTTTCAATCAGAGCAAAACAGGCTTCGTAAGGATTGATCACCCCTGTGGTTGGGGCATAGAGTCCAGCGAGCGCGTCGGGATTGAGACGGGGTTCTTCTCGGAGTAAGCGTTCCTGATCCCACATTTCCAGACCAGGAACGCCTTTTTCTTCACCTTGTTGTTTGAGTTTCTCTAAGGTGGGGAGTTGTTCTTCGGCTAAAGCGACAGTCAGTTCGCCAATGCGCTTGAACCCGAAACCTAGCTCATCACAGATGGTATCCCACATTTGATTCCCCAACCACTCTAGTTTCCCTTTCAGGGTGTTAGGGGAACCGTGATGACCGCCGTGGATAATCCCACTGTTGGCTTTACTGGTTCCGAATCCGACTTCGCTCTCCTTCTCCAACAAGACAGCACGGATAGGATAGCGCATTAACTCACGCGCGATCGTGCAACCAATTACGCCACCGCCAATGATAGCTACATCGTAAACCATAGTTCTGACCTGTCATAATTTTTGACTTAATTTTTGTTAGGGATTTTGAGAATAATTAAAATGCTAATAGACTATTCCAGTATAAGAAACCAACGTTTTGATATCGAACCTATCTAGGAATTTTTTAGATTTATTTAACTAATGAGGCGTAGTCACTTAACCTTCTACTTCGTTGAGTCGTTCATTTTAGCTATAGCCGTTGTCATTAAGGTAAGGTTAGGACAGATTGAATCGCACCAAACAACGACATAGCAGTGAAATTTCCATAGCATAGCATAAACCCCTCTTTCCTGTACGAAAAGAGGGGTTTAAAAAAGAAGAAGTCTGGCATCGAGCTATTTTCCCAGGGGGCAACCCCCAAAGTATCTTCGCCGCAGCAACGTTTCACAGCCGAGTTCGGGATGGGTTCGGAGTGGAGCCATTGCGCCAGAGACACCAGACAAGCTTGTGGTT
>NZ_JAVJQN010000090.1:0-4964 GCF_040218245.1 Coleofasciculus sp. E1-EBD-02
ACCCTGAATCGCCGATCATGAATTATCTGATACCATCACATTTGACAGGGCGAGTCGAGATACGTTAATCCTCACAGCATCATAGTTGTGCAGCGACTCGCCCCTACAGACAACAAACGACAACCGATAACCAATAACCGACAACCAAATCATGATAATCTTCATAATTCAATTCAAATAAAAATCGGCATGAACCACCGTCTAAAATCAACCCATTAATTGTATGGGTGTTACCGTGAATCGCCGATCATGAATTATCTGACATCATCACATTTGACAGGGCGAGTCGAGATAGGTTAATCCTTACACCATCATATTTGTGAGGCGACTCGCCCCTACAGACGACAACCGACAACCGACAACCAAAATGCATCTAACTTCTAGCAGATTTAGAATAGTCGCGGCTGCGGTAAGGATAAAAGAGTTGATTGAAATAGTGATGGTAAATGAATAATATAATCCTGTTTGCAGGTAGGGCTAATCTTGGATTAGCGAAAGCTATAGCCCAAGACTTAAATATACCCCTGGGAAATTGTACGGCGCAGCAATTCCCAGATGGGGATGATCAGAAAGGATGAATAATATTACCCTACCCAATCCACTTTTGAGATCATTTCCTTCTACCCAGAAGCCAATAGGTAATCATATCGCCTTTACCCTTAACTTTGACAGCACCTCGCTGTTCAAAGATAAACCTGTGCTGTAACTGTTGGTATGTAGTAGCAGTAACTTGAATTTTACCCGGTTCTCCTGATGATTCCATGCGAGAGGCAACATTAACCGCATCTCCCCATAAATCATAGATAAATTTTTTCCTACCAATTACACCCGCCACGACTGATCCGGTGTTAATCCCAATGCGAATTTCAAAAGACTCCCCCTGTTGCACTTGGAACTCATGAATCGCTTGTTGCATATCCAACGCCATCTGCGCGATCGCTGTGGCATGATCATCTAGGGGACGAGGTAAACCGCCAACAACCATATACGCATCACCAATGGTTTTAATCTTCTCCAACCCATACTGATCCGCTAGCTGGTCAAATGTGGAAAAGATTTGATTCAGCATATTTACCAGTTCAATCGGTTGTAGACGTGCCGATAACGGCGTAAATCCCACAATATCGGCAAACAGAATTGTCACCTGATCAAAATGTTCCGCAATCGCCCTCTGATCTTGTTTCAGACGACTGGCAATCAGTTCGGGTAATATATTTAGTAATAACTGCTCAGACTTTTCTTGCTCTAACTGTAACGCCGCCTCTGCCTGCTTGCGATCGGTAATATCACGCGCCACCCAAATAATCGATTGGTCAGAAATTGCCGAAATGCTGGCGGCAAACCATACTGTATTGTCTTCACTTTGTAGACTGTAATCAAAATAGATCGTGTGCTGAGTGGTTAGCGCCTGTTGAATTTTATCTAACCAATCCTGAGCCGTTTCCTCTTGAAAAAGATATTCGATTGTTTGGTTAATTGGGTCAATGTAAAAGTCATAGAAGCGGGTAGGATTGGTCGGTGCTATTTCAATATTTGCTATTGTATTATCTTGAACATCAATAATTAAAACAATCGCATTCATCGCCTCAAAAAATAGGCGCATTTTGCTTTCCGACGTTCGCAGCTTATTTTCCAGCAATTTACTCTCACTGATATCCCGTGCTGCCCAAATCACGCTATCATGAGACAGGGGTGATAGGTTAGCCGCGAACCAACTATCTCGTCCGGCAACGGTCAACTGATAGTCAATACTAACCGTTTGCTGAGTTAAAAGAGCCTCTTGAATCGCTTGGAGAATAAAATCAGCTTGCTTAACTGGGAACTGTTCGTGTAAGGTTTTACCCACAATTTCGGCTGATGGCTTGTAGTCACTCAGGGGATTCGTGGGGGCAATTTTTAGGCATCGTCCTGAGGCATCAATCACCAGCACCACATCCGTCATCGCGGCGAAAAGGGCTTGCATCTCTGTGACCGCTTTCTTCTGCTGCATCACACTACCTAACTGATTAGTAATAACCGTGACTAGCTCAAAGAAATGATGGTCAGGTGGGTATTTTTTTGCCATAAAAAACACCAGCACAGCTAAGACGCAAACGGATTCTTGAGCAGCGGTTGGTGTCACTATGGGGACGGCAAATGCTGAGTTAAATCCGCATTTAACCGCGAGTTCTAATCTCAGGAAAAGGTCATCTGGAAACGTCGCTAAATCATCAACCCACTCCGGCTGAATTTGATGCCATACTCGTCCAGGTAGTTCTTCATTGGGTAAGATGGTTAAGGCTGCACTGTACTCTCGAAATTGCTCGAATTTGGCGGCGTCTGGAGAATCGATATCTGTACATTTACCATACCAACTATGACTACATTCTAATGCCATACCATCCGTCGCGGGAATCCACACTTCGCCATAACTCCAGCCTGTAATTTCGCAGACTTGATGTAAAGCAACATCCAAGGCAGTCTGAAAATCCGTCGCACTACTAATGGCTTGGCTCATTTTAGCTAGACGTGTTACTTGTTCCTCAGCATGCTTGCGTTCAGTGATGTCGTTAATGATACTGAGTAAGCAGTCTTGTCCACTAAAGTTAATAATATTTGCTGATAATAACCCCGTTTTTACCTGTCCTGACTTGAGACGAAAATTAAATTCATAATTGTGAATGGTTCCCTGAGTTTGTAATTGCTGGATAAAGCGAGTACGATCCTCTGGATGCAGCCAAAACTTCAATTCGACTGTGCTTGTGCCAATCAGTTCGTCTTTTTGATACCCTACAAGGTTAAGTAACCGATCATTGACCGCCAACAAGCGTCCATCAGCGAGGGTGCTGATTGCCATGGCGTTGGGAGACAAGCGGAAGGCGAGGGCAAATTGAGCTTCGCCTAAGCCTCCTGTGGCGCTTGAGGGTTGGATGGGCAGATCTAATTCCTCGTTCCTGGGTTCCAAAATACTCAAAGAAGAATGCAACGGCAGGGCAAGGGGGTCAGGTAAAACTCCTATGATATCGCTATTTACCGGGATCGGATCAGGAGCTTGGATTTCTGGGTTCCCTGCCCTCGATGTGATTGTCATAGACGCTTGATTCCTCTTCCCGTCAAAGTTCATTGTTAGTACCGTAGGAATATTTATGATGGTTCTTCTCTATTTTTCCTTGATGAATGTGAAAAAAATGTGACCATACAAAAACTAACTCCCTTTTTGCCCTGGCGACTGGAAGTCATGGAACCACACAAACTTGCGTCCGCCTGCGCGGACTGGACTATATAGCAATTTCCGGTTTGATGCGATACATCGTTAAGGGCGCAAGCTTTGCGCCCCTACATTGCCCCTACATTTAGGTGTACCTCACACGCTGGGAAAGCGCTATAAAGGGGGTAGTTAAATATAAGGAAACGTAAGACAACCTACTTGCCAATACAGAAGCGACTAAAAATCCGGTCAAGCACTGATTCTGTTACTTCCTCCCCCGTAATTTCACCTAAGGCTTGAATCGCGCCGCGTAAATCAATTGTCCAAAAATCTAAAGGTAACTGCTGGGAGATGGTGTCTTGTACCTGTTCCAGCGCTATCTTAGCTTGGGTTAAGGCGGCGGCTTGTCGCTGGTTAATCGCTAAATCTAAGTCAGCCGCGTGCAATGTTCCCGTTTGTACCGCCTCAAGAATCCCTTGTTCTAATGCCTCAATCCCTTCGTTTTTAGTGACGGCGGCTGTAATTACCCGGTCAATACTATCCGGATAGGAGACAGAATCAGCGGGGGCGAGATCGGTTTTATTAATGACTAAAATTAGGGGACGGTGTTTGACTTGGGTATAAATTTCTTGGTCTTCTGAACTCCATCCCGCTGTGGCTTCAATCACCAATACAATTAAATCAGCCGCCTCAGCCGCACGGCGCGATCGCTCAACGCCAATTTTCTCGACTTGATCCACGGTTTCCCGGATTCCGGCGGTATCTAGAACCTGTATGGGGATACCACCAACGACTAACTGCGACTCTACCACATCACGAGTTGTACCGGGTAAATCAGTAACGATCGCGCGATCGCTGCGACTCCAGGCGTTCAATAAACTGGATTTGCCCACATTCGGACGCCCGACAATGGCGACGTTTAAGCCCGTTCGCAATAATTGACCGCGATCGGCGGTGGCGAGAATTTGGTTAATATCGGTTAATACTTGTTGAATTTGGGCAACGATCCCCGCTTCATCTAAGGGCGGTAAATCTTCCTCAAAGTCGATTCGGGCTTCAATTTCTGCCAAAGTATCTAAACACGTCGCCCGGAGTTGGCGAATGGGTACAGCCAGCTTCCCCTGTATTCCCGCTAATGCAGCTTGGGCGGCGGCGGGGGAACGAGAACCCACTAAGTCAGCGATACTTTCGGCTTGGGTTAAATCTAACCGCCCGTTCAAAAATGCCCGCAGGGTAAACTCTCCCGGTTGGGCTAACCGTGCGCCTAACTCTAAGCAGAGTTGCAACACCTGCTGCACAGGCATAATCCCGCCGTGACAATGGAACTCGACGACATCTTCACGAGTATAAGAGCGAGGGGATTGCATAATTAAGAGTAAGGCTTCATCCACGATCTGTTGGGTTTGAGGATGACGCACATACCCATAGAGAATGCGGTGAGTCTGCCAAGCTTGACGCCCTGGTGCGTGGAATAGTTGACGGGCGATTTCTAAGGCATTTTCGCCCGACACCCGCACGATTCCCACACTCCCCTGTTGGGGAACGACAGCAGTTGCGATCGCGGCTATTGTTTCACCTTGGACGAACGGTTGAGACATCATTTACTGACCCTACCTTTCTTTTTCCCCCCTTTGAAAGCTATGCATTAGTCACATCTTTCTTAACAATCCACAAGTCTTATGGTGTCTGGGTTGGGGAGCAATGCTTAATATAGCTTAAAAAATAAATAGGGCTGTATCCAACCATCGGGCTTGGGGCGTTGTTTTTTGTGCAAAGG
>NZ_JAVJQN010000144.1:0-23836 GCF_040218245.1 Coleofasciculus sp. E1-EBD-02
GCTACGTCAGCGGGTTTACCGATACCAAAAAGACCAAAAAGGTTTCAGTTTGTGACTACACCTGGAAACGTATTGGGCAGTTTTCTCCTAGTAAAGTTGAGTTAATCAGGAGGAATAACGGCTTATGTGTGGCTTAGGCAAAAATTGGATGCCTCCATTCTTCCGGCATTCCGCTATCCCTCCTCACTCTGCTAGCGCTGAGGGTGAGGACTCCCGCGAATATGTTGAGGGGAAATCATAAAACCAAACGCAATTGCTGTTCGGTTGTGAACAAAACAACAGAATGGATGCCATTCGAGAATTATTGCAAAGCTATTATTTTTACTCACCCAAAAGGCTCTCTTGCACTTTGGCTTATAAGCAAAGCTTATTATTGCTGAACATATTATAGGACAAGTCTTTCAGATCAATAGTTTCAGAAAGCAATCAGCAACATTGAGATTTTTTCACACTAAGAACAAGAGAGCCTGATTCAGTGTGCGGAAGGTTACATCCGAGCCAAGGCATTTATTTTAGCCAATTTGCTCTGATCTAGACCACTCAAATCTTCCAGCTTTAGCCACTCTTCTTTGACTAACCTAGCGAAAAGAAACAGGAGAGCGGAATAGTCGTAGTCGTACTTACCATCAATATCGTGCCGCCTTGCACTTAAATAATCGTGCAGACGCCAAACCTCATTGAGTTTAGTAATTCCACTGGCGTATTCCCGCACCTGTGCGATCAAAGCATTCGTTTCTCGTTGATAGGCTTTCTCAAAAGCATCTTTGGCGATTTGCTGCTCTACTTCAGACCAAACAATTTCGTTTACTTGCATTATCCAGTATGACGAACACTCCCAATCAATAGGAGCAGGGAGTGTTCGCTCGATCATTTACAACTTGCTATAGTTTACCCCTACTCAGGATGGCTTTAGCGAGCCAAGTTAACTAACTCCTTCGGCGAGGCTAATAAATCAATTGCCACAAAGTAGATTTTGTTCTCAGGGTTGAGCAAGAATCGCCACGCCATATTCATTCCTACTCCGGCACCGAACCAAGGCGTTTGAACTTTACCTGTGACTTTGATCTGAGTATACCCCTCTTCTGTCGGTTCAGAAACGCCATGTTCCGGCAGCAGCTTCAGGTTCTGGCATTCTTCCCGGAAGAAGCGGTAAACGGCATCTTTACCAATGATCGGTCTTTGGAACGGAGGTTGCAGCGCTCCATCATCGGTGAACAGTTGGATCAGGGCGTCGAAGTCATTGGCATTCATGTAATTCATATAGCTCAACACCGTCGGGTTGTCAACTCCCTGGATCGCCACCGACGTCCGTTGGGACATGTCCTTAGGCGGAACAATCGGCTCAGTCACCTTTTTGTAGCTACCCAGTTTACTCGGATCAAACCCCATATCCACAACCGCATTCCGCAGCACCGTAATTTGCTGTCCCGGATCAAGGTTGCGAATGGCTTGTAGCACGGCGGATGCATTGGCGGATAAGCGATAGCCTTCGGGAATAGGCGCGACTGTTCCCTGTTCCATCCATTGTCCGAGCTGATACCAAAAGCCAAGCTTGATATTAGCCGACCAACTGGCATAAGTGCGGCTAATCGGCGTATCGGCGCGGTTTGCCAAGTCACACATGACCTGGGTTTGCTCCTGGAAGGACATTTGCTTTATTTGATTCAAGGTTGCTTCCGCAAGCACCATGCTGGCTGCTCCTGGTGCAGCAATAGTGATGGTTTTGCCCATTTCCAGGTAAGCAAACCAGATCAATGCCAATTGATCTTCAGCACTAAGTTGACTGAAACGAGCAATCGTAGCAGGTACAGCATCGGCTGTTAGGGTTTCCGGAAAGATACTACGAGCTGAATCAATGGTAAAAGGCATTCAGGATCTCCTGTTTAGGTAATTATCGAAATACTACGTCGTCGCTTGCCCTGAGCCGTTTTGGACTCTCTAGAGGCAGGCAGAAAATTTATTCACTACAAACAATGTTAACAAATTGCAAGTAAATGTAAAGATATATTTCGAGTTTTTTGTATCTTTTTTGGCAGTTTTTTTTCAGCAACTAATGCTTATCATTTTCATCAGGCTTATCTATCGTTCCTAAGGAACTTGTCAAAATGTCTCCATGAAGGTAAAGTCCTGAACGCCTGATTAGGCTTGGTTTCAGCTTGCTTGTTACCTCGTAAGCGGTTACAATTTATGACATGTTTGAGCAACGAGACAAATTGAGTCCGTATTGGGTGGAGAAATCCCAAAGTAGAAATGAACCCTTGGTACGTGGCTATGAGTACCTAGAAGCTGTACGTCAGCTAGCATTAGAGCCACGTATGGTTGATATCAGCGATAATCATCGGGTACGCGATCGCATCTGTACCTGGATTGGCTACAACATTGATACAGTCAACGCTGAACTCAATTCTTGTCTCAATGCCTGTCATGATTGTTTTCATCCAGAATTACGTCGTCCGATCCAGATCGGGGCAGCGCCATTAGCCCAAGAATATGGGATTGATGGCTTTTGTAACATTCTCCTCAATCCAGTTACCATCCTCGTTGATGTGGGACGAACAGCACCGCCAGATTGGTTAGGTATCGTTGTGCATGAATATGCCCATGCTCATGTAGGATCTCCCGGTCATGATCGGCGGTTTTTTGAAGTTTTGTCTCATCTTTGCTTAGGACTTGGATTAAGACCTCCAGTCTGGCAACCTGATTTAGAAAACTATTTGCGAAATTGGCCCCACTGTCGTTCCCTGGCAAATCCCTTGGCGTTCTGGATGGGTTACTTTTAGGAGGGAACAGGGGAGATGAGGGAGCTGGGGGAGCTGGGGAAGCTGGGGGAGCTGGGGAAGCCGGGGGAGCTGGGGAAGCCGGGGGAGCTGGGGAAGCCGGGGGAGCCGGGGAAGCCGGGGAAGCCGGGGAAGCTGGGGAAGCCGGGGGAGCTGGGGAAGCCGGGGGAGCTGGGGAAGCCGGGGGAGCTGGGGAAGCCGGGGAAGATGAGGGAGATGGGGGAGCAAATAACCAATGACAAATGACGAATGACGAATGACAAATGACGAATGACAAATGACGAATTTTGTAAGAAGGTTACATAATCTGTTATATAGTTGAAAGTTAAGGTTTGTAAGATTTTCTAAGATTACGGAGATTTAAACGTGGCGCTACCTTTATTAGGCTACACTCCGGTAAGTCAAAATCAGCGTGTCGCTGGTTATGAAGTACCGGGGGATGAGCAACCGAGGATTTATACAACCGAGAACATCCTGTTCGGCACAGACCTGGATGAATTGATCGAAGCGGCATACCGTCAGATCTTCTTCTATGCCTTTGCTTGGGATCGGGAACGGTTCTTGGAGTCCCAACTCCGCAATGGTCAACTAACCGTGCGGGACTTTATTCGTGGATTGCTGCTGTCGAAAACCTTCTACAACAGTTTCTACGAGAAAAACAGCAACTATCGCTTTGTTGAACAATGCGTGCAACGGGTACTGGGGCGCGATGTTTACAACGAACGCGAAAAAATTGCTTGGTCTATCGTCGTGGCGACGAAGGGAATTAAGGGCTTCGTTGATCAACTACTTAACAGCGAAGAGTACCTGACCAACTTTGGCTATGACACCGTTCCCTATCAACGGCGTCGTGTATTGCCTGGTCGTCGTCAAGGTGAAAGACCCTTTAACATTAAATCACCGCGCTACGACGGCTACTACCGTGCTAAATTGGGCTTCCCCCAAATTATTTGGCAGAACGAAGTACGCCGTTTTGTCCCGCAAGACAAGCAGCCTAAAGCCGGTGATCCTACGAACTTCCTGGATATGGCACGGGGAGTTAATGCCAAACCCAATCCGCTGCCCCGCGTGTCTGCCCAGAATATCGATTACATGTCCCGTGTACCTAAGCGTTAGGTACTAGCGGATGAAGCACGCCGCCGCAGTACGGTTAGGAGTGTGCTAAAGGCTGGGGGGAGTGGGGCAATAACCTCAATCCAGTCCCCAGATTTATTGTCCGTCCTCTGGTCTCCTTGGTTAGGAGAGAGGGGACGGGCAATTGTATTGGGATGCTGTAATTGTAGTCGCCATGCATGAAGGGCTTGTCCAGGGAGATTGACGCCGATGTCTCGACCTTTACTATACACGGGGTCACCGATAATCGGATGTCCGATATGGGCGGTGTGGACGCGAATTTGATGGGTTCGTCCGGTTTCCAGTTGGAAGTGGATTAGGGTATAGTTACCAAGGCGTTCTTTAATCTGCCAATGGGTAATCGCAGAGCGTCCGCCTTTTTCTAGGGGAACGACTGCCATTTTTTTGCGATCGCTCGGATGGCGTCCGATGGGCAGGTTAATTGTGCCTGTCTCGGTGGAAGGAGAACCATAGACGACGCCAAGATAGTCCCGACGGGCGGTTTTGGCTTTGAGTTGGGCTTGTAGGTGGTGGTGGGCGTGGTCTGTTTTCGCGATCGCGATCGCACCGGTGGTATCTTTGTCTAAACGGTGGACAATTCCGGGACGTTGAACACCCCCAATTCCAGCTAGGTTGGGGCAATGGGCAAGCAGGGCATTGACAAGTGTGCCGTTTTCGTGTCCAGGGGCGGGATGCACGACTAAGTTAGCGGGTTTGTTGACAATCAGAATTTGGTCATCTTCATAGAGGATATCCAGGGGAATCGCTTCCGGTTTTAGGTCTAAGGGTTTGGCGTCAGGGATAGTTAGGTGGATAGAGTCTCCGGGTTGAATGGTGGCTTTTTTAGAGGTGCAGAGGTTATGGTTAAGCTGTACATTGCCCTCTTCAATCAGTTTTTGGATACGCGATCGCGACAAATCCGGTAATTGTTGAGCAAGATAGCGATCGAGTCTATCACTGTTCTCTTGGTTGTATAAATTAATTTCTTTCACGCTTGTTTGACTTAGTTTCGTGCTATAGACCAAAATTAACCTTAACCCGTAGGGTGGGTTAGGCGATACTTAATAGAGAAACAAACCCTGTAATCTTATGTCCGCCGTAACCCACCAGGTTATCCTTTCTCACTAACGATGAAGCTTCCTTTCTAGAAGAGCCAAAAAACATAAGAAATTAGGGGCTAAAGCCCCTACTACGAACTATTAGGTTTTTGAGCATCTTGAACAATTTCATGCTTACACCCTACACCCTGACTCCAGAATCTGACGGATTTGTGCTGTTTGCTGGCTATAGTTGGCATCATTAACAACGGGTACAGCACCGTCTAGAGAAATAGGTTCAGCTACATTAATCCAAGAACGACAGCCGCCGTATTCAGAACAATAGGGTAGACGTTGAACCGAGGGGAACTTGTAGATTCGTAGTAGGAGGACATACAACGGTTGACGTGGCTTCCATTTAAAACGCCCACTGGCAAATTGTTCATTCCAGATGTGGTAGGGTAGCAGGGCATCTACTGCGGCTTGAGTGCTGACTTGAAAAATATCGGTAATGGTTGCCCAACTGCCAATCCGTACCGTTTGCGGATGCCAACCTGAGGCGACAGGTGTTACCTGAGAGGCATAATCGGGTTTGAGTAAATGAGGCTGTTGATGTTCGTAGGTAGGATAAAGTAAAACCGGATTGTAAGTGACGTGGAAGCGATTGTTTTCTTCCCGAATGCCGCCTTTACGCAGTAGCATAATCGTCTTACCCTGTTCTAAGGCATCAACGGCAACCGCCCATTCTTTGAGTGTGTTTGTGGTTGTTAATGGCATTGGCAACGATTAAAACTAATTTTTTAAATAGATTGTCTTATCTTGATTCATAATTCATAATTTAGCTCATGTCCAACTCGATTGTTCGTAAAGCCGTAATTCCCGCCGCCGGATTTGGTACTCGCCTGTTTCCAGCTACAAAGGTGGTGAAAAAAGAACTATTTCCAATTATCGATCGCGATGGGCGAACGAAGCCAGTTATTTTGGCGATTGTGGAAGAAGCAAGGCGCGGTGGTATCGAAGAAATCGGGATTGTGGTGCAACCGAGCGATCGCGCAATTTTTGAGGCGTTCTTTAAAACTCCCCCGAAACAGGCACTCTGGGACAAACTCTCTGATGCCAATCAGGAGTATTGTCAGTATCTGCAAGAGTTAGGAGAGCAGATTACTATCTTAACCCAGGATGAGCAAGAAGGTTATGGTCATGCTGTATTCTGTGCCAAGGATTGGGTGAATCAAGAGCCTTTTTTACTGTTACTTGGCGATCATGTTTATTCCTCCGATACCGAAATTCCTTGTTCTCGTCAGGTGCTAGAAATTTATGAAAAAACGGGTCAAAGTGTGATTGGTTTGACAGAAATGTCTGCCGATATTATCCATAAAGCGGGTTGTGTGACTGGGGTTTGGCAGGAGATGAATTCTATTTTAACGGTGACACAAGTCTGTGAAAAACCGGATCTGGACTATGCGCGATCGCACCTGCGTGTGGAGGGGATGGCGGAGGATAAGTTTTTAGGGATTTTTGGCATGTATGTCCTCAAGCCGAAAATCTTTGAGATGCTGGCTGACAGTATTCATCAGAATCAGCGCTATAAGGGTGAATTTCAGTTAACCACTTGTTTGGATACATTACGCCAAGAGGAGGGATTGATGGGATATTGGGTCAAAGGGCAGTATTTTGATACCGGAATGCCAGAGTTTTATCGACAAACGTTAATCAATTTTGGTCAGGACTATCGTAGTTCGTAGTAAGGGCTTTAGCCCTTCATTCGGTGAGGTTTCCTTGTTTGAGTATTTAATTTAATCCCTTATGGAATTAGATTTTTTGAGATTCTTTGACGCCTGCGATCCGAGTAAAACCCTCGCGATCGCGAATCCTGAAGATCGGCAGTATTATATTGATTTTGCCTCAGTTCGGGGTGGTAAGATTATTGAAGCATTGGCACGAACGATTAGTTTACGTTCGCGTCTTAATCAACCAACTTGTCAGTTGTTTACGGGGCATATTGGCTGTGGTAAATCTACGGAGTTACGTCGCTTACAAGCCGACTTAGAGGCACAAGGCTTTCATGTCGTCTATTTTGAGTCTACTCAAGACTTGGATATGGCAGATGTGGATATTAGTGATATTTTATTGGCAATTATCCGTCAGGTGACAGAAAGCTTGGCAGAAGTAGGAATTCAGCTTAAACCAAGGTATTTTGCCGATCGCTGGCAAGAAATGGTTGATTTTTTGCAGACACCACTGGAATTATCTGCCGAAGCCAATTTGCCCTTACCGATGAAATTGGGCAAAATTACCGCTAAAACGAAAGCAAGTCCGAGTTTACGAAGTCGTTTACGTCAGTATCTAGAACCGCGCACCAGTGGAATTTTAGAGTCGTTAAACGAAGAAATTTTGGCGCGGGCAAATCAAGAATTGCAACACCAAGGGAAGAAAGGATTAGTGGTAATTGTTGATAATTTGGATCGGGTGGAAGATCGACGGAATGATGGTGGACGCACGCAACCGGAATACTTATTTGTAGATCGCGGTGAACAGTTACGTCGGCTGAATTGTCATCTCGTGTATACCATTCCTTTAACGTTGATGTTCTCCAATGATTATCAAGCCTTAACGAATCGATTTGGCGGTGGGGTAGCGCCGAGAGTCTTACCCATGGTATCAGTGCGATCGCGCGATGGTCAGGATAATCAAGCGGGAATGGCTTTATTTCGGCAATTGGTATTAGCTAGGGCGTTTCCAGAGATAGAACCTGAAGCGCGACTGGATTTAGTTACACAGGTATTTGATAGTTCAGAAACCTTAGATCGATTATGTCGAGTGAGTGGTGGTCATGTGCGAAACTTATTAGGGATAATTTATACCTGTCTCCAAGAAGAAGATACACCCTTATCGCGAAATACAATAGAACGGGCGATTCGCAACAATCGGGATCGTTTAGTCTCGGCAATTACTGATGATGAATGGGAATTACTAGCAGATGTGGTGAAACAACAAAATGTGAGTGGGGAGGAGGGACATGATACCCTTTTACGGAGTTTGTTTGTATTTGAATATCAAGACGAACAAGGGAAATGGTTTGCGGTGAATCCAGTTTTAAGGGAAACAGAAAAGTTTCAGCGTTTTTGTTGTAAGTAGTCGGACAAAAGAAAACAGTACGCCCATGCTTGTTTTGCCCAAAAGACTCAAACTTTTACAAAGGACAAATGACGAATGACGTAGCTTGCTTCTCGCGAAGCGAGTCCACCTAATTATTGAATAAAGGGCGACCCGACCTAATTGAGTGGAGTGGTCTGTTAATTGATGCAGGCGGGTCGCCCCTACATCCACCTGACTTTTCACGGTATCTGGTGCAACGTGAGTGTGAATTGTGTAGGGGCGGGTTTCACGACTATCTTTTCGGTTGCACCCAGATGTAACTAAACCCGCCCCGACGCGCCATGGCGCGTCTCTACAATAGTTTGTAGACTTCCCGTGAAAAGTCAGCTACATCCACAGGTGCGATTAGGTCGTCTGCCCTAGTCCATCCATAATTTGTTTAATTTGTCAATATATTTTTGATAGGAATTTTTTGCCTCTGGGGTGACACAGTATCAGATGTCAACTGTGTAATGGAAAGCCCAAGGAGTGCGTGAAAACTGACACCATTTTTTATCGCTTGTTTAAAGGGTTCCCCAGTATCTTCTTTGAACTGATCAACCAATCCCCAGAACAAGCCAAAACCTATGAATTCACATCCCGTGAAATTAAGGAACTGTCATTTCGACTCGATGGGTTGTTTCTGCCCAAGAATGAACAATCAAACGAACCCTTTTATGTGGTCGAGGTTCAGTTTCAACCCGATGAGAACTTCTATTATCGTGTATTTACGGAACTGTTCATCTTTCTGAAGCAATACAAACCGACCCATCAATGGCGGGTTGTGGTCATTTATCCCACTCGTCGGATTGAACGGGAACAACCGTTAAACTTTAGGGAACTTTTCCCCCGGGTTACTCGAATATACTTAGATGAGTTAGGAGAGGCTGCATCGGATTCTCTGGGGATTAATGTTGTTAAGCTAGTGATTGAGCAGGAAAAGACAGCGCCAGAACAAGCAAGGCGCTTGATTGAACAAGCCCAAGTCCAGATAACTGATGAGACGACTAAACAGAATCTGATTGATTTAATCGAGACAATCATCGTTTACAAATTACCGCAAAAAAGCCGAGAGGAGATACAAGCTATGTTCGGGTTAAGTGAACTCAAACAAACTAAAGTTTATCAGGAAGCGAAGCAAGAAGGGTTTGCAGAAGGTGAACAAAAAGCTAAGTTAAACTCCATACCCCGCCTGATGCAGTTGGGTTTGAGTGTGGAGATGATTGCTGAAGGATTGGATTTGTCGGTGGAAGTGGTTCAACAAGCATCACAATTTTTCTATGAACAAAATGTTGTGGCGTTTATTGAATTGTTACAGGATCAACGATCGCTCTTTTCGCCGCAAGACTTGGCTGAGTTGGCTGCGTTGATTGAACCGTTACCCAATACGATAGAAGATTTATCGGAGGCGATCGCACAATGGTGTAAGCAGGATGGACATTCCCTACAGCGTCAGGCTTGGCGTGATCTTGTCTCTGGGAAGGTGGCGGCTAGGGTAGAGGAATTATTGGCGACGAATCTTGCATCCCTGGAAACTTTTGAGGCTTCGGTGAATAAAGCAATCCTACAACAAGCGATTGAGTAGTAGGCTGGCAAGGTTTTAAGCTGTGTCTATCTACTCCTTGACATTTTCCCCCTCATCCCCTAATTCTCTTACTCCCCTCTTGCTCCCCTCTCCCAAGCTTGGGAGAGGGGCTGGGGGTGAGGGCTGAGGGCTGGCGTGGGATAGGGGCTGGAGGTGAGGGGTTGTTAAGTTGACACCAATAATTGCTCACCTACCCTCTGCCCTGCCTACCGTACAATTAAATTGAGCGGTATGCGATCGCACTCGGTCTATGTTTCGTCTCAGTTATGACCCATTCTGATCATCCTGAATCTATCGCTGCTGAAAACGATCGCGCGTTGCAGTCTTTAATCCGGGTGATGCGGTTTGTCAGTAGACGCCGATTCTCCCTGGTTCTGGTGCGCTGCAATTATGCCAGGTTGCGGGAGGAAATGCTGGAACGGTTGCGCCGGGATTCTCCGGTGGCGTTTCAAGTGTTGCGGCTGGCGGCGGATGAGCAACGGCTGTATACCAAAATTAAAACAGAATTTGGCGATCGCGCAGCGTGTTCCGAAGGAACGTATCGCGAAACCTCGGCGTTGATGGTGGTGGGATTGGAACAGGTGCAGAATTTGCCCGGTTTGCTGTCGGCGAGTAATCAGATGCGGGATGAGTTTGGCAAGTCGTTTGTCTTTCCAGTGTTTCTCTGGGTGACGGATGATGTGTTGCGAAATATAATTCGGATTGCGCCGGATTTCTATAATTGGGCGACGCTGATTGGTTTTCGGGTATCCACAGAAGAATTACTCGCACGGCTGTGGCGGGAGACTGAGGCGGTATTCGAGGCGGCTTTGGTGACAACGGATTGGTCAAGGTTTAGCGGGACTCATCCCCAAGCGTATCAGGAATTAGGATTAGCCCGACAGGAGTTGCAGAAACGAGGGGAGACGTTAGCGCCGGATTTAGCAGCAAATGTCTCCTTTGCTTTAGCAGTTTATGCCCATCAACAGCATCAAATAGAAGCCGCGATCGCACAATATCAAAACAGTTTAACCCATTGGCAGCATCTTGAGTCCTCATCTCCCTCATCTTCCCCATCTTCCCCATCTTCCCCATCTCCCTCATCTCCCTCATCTCCCCCATCTCCCTTAAAATTCACGGCTGTTAACCTACAGTTAGGATTGGGGTACTTACATCAAGCCGACTGCCATCGCCGCGACTCTCACCGCTATTTACAGGAAGCTAACGCCTATTTTCAGCAGGGGATAGACGCCCTAGACTCCGCCCAGCGCCCGGGTTTAGTGGCAATCTGGATCAGCAAATGGGGCGAAGTGCTGCAACAATTACAACAGTGGCAAGCCTTGCAGGAATTAGCCGAGAAAGCGTTAACCCTGCATCAAACCCAGGGAACCGCCACACAACAGGCGCAGGATTATGGGTTTCTGGCAGATGTGGCGCTGGCAAGGGGAAAATGGCAGCAGGCGAAAGACTGGGCAATTCAGGCGCTACAGTGTGAGGAGGCTACCGGGAATCGGGAATCAGGAAGCGTTTCTGAAGCGGAGAGGGTAGCCTCGAAAAGCAGATGCGGTGGGTATCGGTTGCGCTTGGCACAGGCGTTAAATGGACTTCAGCAACCCCAGCAGGCGATAGAAATGCTGGAGAGGGCGAGACGGGAAAGTCGCCCCCAGGATTATCCCCAAAGCTATATCCAAATTTTAAAGGAATTGCGCCAGAGTTATTGGCAGCAAAAGCAGTATTTAAAGGCGTTTGAAATTAAGCAAGCCCAAGGGGTGGTAGAGAGTCAGTTGGGTTTACGGGCGTTTATTGGCGCGAGTCGGTTACAACCTTTGCCGGGAGAAGAATTGGAAACCGTGGCGCTGGAGATTACCGCGTCGGGGCGAGGGCAGGATGTGCAACGGTTAATTGGTAGAGTTGCCCGTGATGATTGTAAGTTAACGGTGATTCATGGGCAATCGGGGGTGGGCAAAAGTTCCCTAGTGAATGCTGGATTAGTACCTGCTTTGGGACAAAAGATGGTGGGGGAGTTTGATGTGCTGCCGATTGTGCTGCGGGTATATACCAATTGGCAGGAAGAGTTGGCGGAATTGTTGTTGGAAGGAATCTCTGCCTCAATCTCTCTTTTACCAGAACAAGGGAGGATTTCTGCCGGAAAAACCTCTCCCCCAGCCCCTTTTTTACCAGAACAAGGGAGGATTTCTGCCGGAAAAACCTCTCCCCCAGCCCCTCTCCTACAAGGAGAGGGGGGCAAGATTTCTAGAAATCCTCCTATAAATATTCCCAGCGATTCTCCTAGCAATTCTCCTATAAATATTTCCAGTAATCCTCCTAGCGATTCTCCTGTAAATACTCCTATAAATACTCCCCCTTCCCTCGCAGGGAAGGGGGCTGGGGGGTTAGGTCTTCTCCTCAACCAATTACGGCAGAATGAACAGCATCATTTAATGACGGTGCTGATATTTGATCAGTTTGAAGAGTTTTTCTTTGTCTGTACCGATACCGCCGCACGGCGTCCCTTCTTTGAGTTTTTGAGTGATTGTCTGAATCTTCCCTATCTCAAAATTATATTATCCCTGCGGGAAGATTATCTCCATTATTTATTAGAGTGCGAACGACTGGCACGGATTGACATTATTAATAACGATATTCTGAATAAACATAATCGCTATGAGTTGGGGGATTTTGCCCCAGAGGATGCTGAGGCGATTATTCAAGAGTTGACCGCACGTTCTCAGTTTCATCTAGAGTCGGAATTAGTCGAGCAATTGGTGCAGGATTTAGCCGGGGATACGGGCAAGGTGCGCCCGATTGAGTTGCAAATTGTCGGGGCGCAATTGCAAGCCGAGGAGATAACTACCCTGGCTGAGTATCGCCAACGGGGGACAAAGGATGAGTTGGTGCAGCGGTATGTAGAAGCCGTAATTAAAGATTGTGGAGAGGAGAATCAACGAGTCGGCGAGTTGGTGTTGTATTTGTTGACGGATGAGAAGAATACTCGTCCCCTGAAGACTCGTAGTGATTTGGAATCGGAGTTAACCGCATTACCGATAGATGGGGTTATCGATAGTCAGCAGTTGGAGTTGGTGCTAAAGATTTTTGTCGGTTCCGGGTTAGTGGTGGAAGTACCGGAAAAGCCAGAAGATAGATATCAGTTGGTGCATGATTATTTAGTTGAGTTTATTCGTCAGCAGGAAGGGTTTGGCATTGTTGCCCAATTGCAGGCGGAACGGGAGAGACGGCGACGGAGTGAGGCACAGTTAAAGGTTGTTGAACAGCACAAGCAGCAAGTCGAGCAAGAGTTAGCCGTGGCGCAAGGGGAACTTGAGCGGGTTAATCAAGAAGCCAGAGAGACAAGTCAACGGGCGAATCAGCAACGTGAAGAGGCAAAGAAACGGCTAGATGATGCCAGGAAAAAACAACAGGAAGCCCAAGCGGAACGTGGAGAAGCGCATGCGGGGACTCGGTTAGAGCGAGCTGGGGTGGCGGCGATTAAACAGTTTGAATATCAACAAATAGAAGCTTTGCTATCAGCTATGGAGGCGGGGCAAGAATTGAAAGAGTGGGTTAAAGATGGTCGTCCCTTAGTAAACTATCCTGCTACTAGCCCACTTTTGGCACTCCAGACAATCCTAGATAATATTTGGGAACGCAATCAACTCCAACATCAGGGTTGGGTCTATGCTGTAGCCTTCAGCCCCGATGGCAAGCAAATCCTGACTGGCTCAGGAGACAAAACCGCCTGCCTCTGGGATAACCAGGGCAATTTAATTCAGGAATTAACTGGGCATCAGGGTCTGGTCTATGCTGTAGCCTTCAGCCCCGATGGCAAGCAAATCCTGACTGGCTCACAGGACAAAACTGCCCGCCTCTGGGACTTGCAAGGGCGGCAGATTGCTGAATTTTCAGGCCGTTATGGAACTCTCAGCTCCGATAGGCGAACCATTGCCCTGATTCAAGAGGATAAAATTGTGTTAAAGCCAGTTTATTGGAATTTAGATGAACTCTTGGCGCGAGGTTGTGATTGGCTCCAGGATTATCTGGCGACGCATCCGGAAGCGCGGGAGCGGTTGCCCGTTTGTAGAGAGTAAAGGATTGGGATTGGGGATTGGTTTAACCCGTACCGTAGGGGCGCACCGACGTGCATTGGTGTCAACTACAGGCGAGAAAACCAATGCTGGCAAGGTTTTAAGCTGTGTCTATCTACTCCTTGACATTTTCCCCCTCATCCCCTAACCCCAACTCCCACCCCCCTCGTTCCCCCCTACAAGAGGGGGGATGACAGAGGATGCTTCGCTTTTGTTGCACGGGAGAAGGGGGATCGGATTTTCTTGCTCCCCTCTTGCTCCCCTCTCCCAAGCTTGGGAGAGGGGCTGGGGGTGAGGGCTGGCGTGGTTGCGATCTTGAATTTCCCTAGATTAGGGCACGATAATATCGTGCCCCTACCCCATCAATTATCCCTGATGTAGGGGCATGGCATTGCCATGCCCGATTCTCTCAAACCGAAACTTGCTCCCCCTACTCACCAAAATGCGCCACCCTTTCACCCCGACATTTTTGAGGTGCGATCGCGGTTAGCAATCTGGTGGGTTTTGTTTTTCATTTATCGGTGGGGAGGGCGGGTTTTGTTGTTCCGTTAGGGGTGAATATATGAATTTAGTCCCTAAACCCGCCCCTACAGATTCCCTAAACCCGCCCCTACAGTTGATCAGTAGTCGGACTATGTATGATTGATAAACGTTAGCCTAAAAAAATATCAATCCTCTCCAGTGGAATCTTTATGATCGAAGTGGATCGTCTGAGCAAGCTCTATGGCGTCACTCCAGCTATTCAGGATGTCAGCTTTAAGGTGGAACCGGGGGAAATCCTGGGGTTCCTCGGACCCAATGGTGCGGGTAAAACAACCACCATGCGTATTTTAGCCGGATATTTACCCGCCACCAGTGGCACTGCCCGAATTGCTGGGTATGATGTCCATGAAAATTCTCTGGCGGTGCGCCAACGCATCGGCTATTTACCCGAAACCCCTCCCCTTTACCCGGAAATGACGGTTGAGGGATTCTTGTACTTTGTCGCCCGTCTCAAAGGCGTATCCGCAGGCGATCGCACGAAGCGGGTGAAGATGGCGATCGCACGCTGTAACCTAGTGGAAAAGCGCAAAGTCTTGATCCGCAAACTCTCCAAGGGATTTCGTCAACGAGTCGGAATTGCTCAAGCGATCGTTCATGATCCACCTGCGATTATCTTAGATGAACCCACCGTCGGACTCGATCCTCGGCAAATAATTGATGTCCGCAACTTGATCAAAAGCCTTGCAGGTGAACATACGATTATCCTGTCTACCCATATTCTGCCAGAGGTGAGCATGACCTGTAGTCGCGTGGCGATTATCAACCGAGGTAAAATCGTCGCCACCAATAGCCCAGAAAACTTGATGGCGCAATTGACGGGAGGGGCGGGCTATGAGTTAGAAGTGGATGGGGATGCAACTCAACTGCAAAAGCTATTACAAGTGTTGCAGGGAGTCTGCTTAGTCGAAATTGTCCCCACTCAACAGTTACCCCCAAATCGCTCCTTAATTCGGATTGTGACGGTACCAGGTACTGATCCGGGACGAGATATTGCGGCTGTAACCGTAGGTGCTGGGATCGGATTGCATGAAATGCGCCGCACTCGCGCTACCCTGGAAGATGTCTTTTTAGAACTGACGACTCAGGAACGCAGGGCTGAGAATCTGGAAATAGAGACAGGGAACAATTTAGCTGAATCGCCTATCTCTGATTCTCCATCAGAAGTCTCTGAATCCAATGTTTCTCAATCCCAAGTCCCTGAATCAAAAGTCCCTGAGTCAGACGTTCCCCAATCAGGAGAAGATCGTTAATGCGTATACTCTTTGGCAATATTGTGGCAATTTTCCGCAAGGAATTGCAGGGCTATTTTGCTTCACCTTTGGCTTATGTAGTGGCTGGGTTTTTCTGGCTATTGTCGGGGTTCTTTTTCGTATGGATTCTCTTAAGTCCCGATGGGATTATTCAGCAAGTAGCGCAACGCGATCAACTGGGAATGCCGACACCACCTGTAGATGTGGCGTATGAGTTTTTGAATATGTTTTTGAGTGTTATGGGGTCTCTAATTTTATTTGTTCTCCCCATCCTCTCCATGGGACTCTATTCGGAGGAACGGAAGCGGGGAACGTTAGAACTGCTGGCAACTTCGCCAGTGACAAATTGGGCGGTAGCCGTGGGCAAACTATTAGGCGTGCTAACCTTCTTTACGATTATGGTGCTACCGTTACTCCTGTATGAAGTCATCGCCTTGAATGCCGCCAATCCACCCATTCAACCCTGGGTTCCTTTATTAGCCCATGCTGGATTAATTTTACTCGCTGCATCAGTGCTTTCTCTGGGAATGTTTATTTCTTCGTTAACCGATAGTTCAATCCTGGCAGCTTTCCTCACATTTGTTTTAATATTATTCCTCTGGGTAATTGATTTAATTGCTAATCTTATCGGTGGTGCTTTTGGGGAAGCGTTAGGTTATTTATCGTTGATGGAGAATTATACCAATTTAGTTCGGGGTGTTCTGGATACCAGTAGTCTTATTTTATTTGCTAGTTATATCTTTTTGGGCATATTCCTCACCGCTCAGTCGATTGAAGCGTTCCGCTTTCAGCGTTCTTAAGTTCGTAGTTGCGCTTTAGCGCCCTAAGCATTTTGGTATTGATGACAAACCTGTAACTATTTTATCACTCAGTCAGGGCGGGTTTAGTCAAATCTGGGTTAGGTCAGAAACAATAATCGTAAAACCCGCCCCTACACAATCAAAACGCTATAAACTATGACAAAAAAGCCGATTAAGTGGACGTATTTAAAATATCTATTTTGGTTCGGACCGATCCTGACAATCATGGGAATTACCGCCCAAGAAGTGGCGGGTGAGTGGTCTCCTGTCTCCTTAGCGTTGCTAATTGCAGGGCTATTAATCATTGGCTTGTGGTTCCTACTTCTGGATCAAATCGCCCCTGGTTTTTGGGGACGCCGTTCTACCCAGGTGGGAACCAATGCGATAATCGCCACCTTAGCTATGTTTGTGATTATCGGGTTAATTAACTTTTTAGGCGTGCGTTATGGGGTACAGATTGATTTAACCGAAAATCAACTATTTACCCTTTCACCCCAGTCACAGCAGGTGGTGAGAAATTTAGATCAATCGGTGAAAGTTTGGGTGTTTGAGAGTCCCGCTAATCCCGCCGATAAAGAACTCCTGGAAAACTACCGCCGCTATGGATCAAATTTAGAATTTGAGTTTGTTGACCCCCAGCTACAACCTGAATTAGCCCAAAAGTTTAATGTCAATTATATAGGAGAGGTTTACTTAGAATATGGGAATCAACGCGAGTTAGTCCAAACCATTAGCCAAGGGGAACGGTTATCGGAAGTCCAGCTAACCAATGCAATTGAACGCATCACAGGCGATCGCACAGATAAGGTCTATTTTCTCCAAGGTCATGGTGAACGCCCCTTAGAAGCGTCAGACGAAGGTGGATTATCTCAAGCCGTAAGCGCATTAGAGACAAAAAACTTCACCGTCGAACCCCTGAATCTGGCTGAACAGCCAGCCGTTCCCGATGATGCGTCTTTAATCGTAATTGCTGGACCGAAACGAGCGCTGTTTGAACCGGAAGTGCAAGCCTTAGAAAACTATTTGGCTGATGGGGGAAGTCTGTTAGTGATGATAGATCCCGATACCAATCCCGGATTGGAACCCTTACTCTCCGATTGGGGAGTGACGTTGACAAATCAGATTGTGATTGATGCGTCGGGTCAAGGGAGGTTAGTCGGTTTAGGTCCAGCAACCCCCTTAGTTACGCAATATGGCGATCATCCAATTACCCAAGATTTTGGAACTGGCTTTTCGATTTATCCCTTAGCGCAACCCGTGGACATGGAACCTGTAGAAGGGATTAAGGAAACCCCTCTGGTGATCACAAGTCCCCAAAGTTGGGCGGAAAATACGCCAGAACAACAACCGTTGGAGTTCAACGAACAAGAAGGCGATCGCCCCGGTCCTTTAGTATTAGGGGTGGCGTTAAGTCGTCAAGATTCCAGCGCTTCACCACCATCAGAACCGGAAGCGGAAGAAACTCCAGAAGCTGAAGGTGAAGACACCGATGAACCCGAAGCCACCGAAACTCCAGAAGTGTCGCCAGAAGACACCGATGAACCGGAAGCGGAAACTCCAGAAGCATCTCCAACGGCTTCGCCAGAGGAATCCCCAGAAGCCTCACCTTCACCAATCCAGACCGATGAGTCTCAAGCTAAAGAAGACGAAGCTGAATCACGATTAATTGTGTATGGTAATTCAAACTTTGCCACAGATAGTTGGTTTGATCAGCAACTCAATCCTGATATTTTTATCAACTCCGTGAGTTGGTTAAGCAAGCGAGATGCACAAGCCCTTTCGATTAGTCCCAAAGAACCCGAAGACCGCCGAATTAACTTAACGCCAGTCCAATCTGGAATATTGGGATGGTTAGCCCTGTTAATTGTTCCAGCGTTTGGCTTTTTGACCGCAGGAATGCTGTGGTGGTTGCGGCGGTAAAACCATCCCATGTCTGTAGGGGCGGGTTTTACTACTATCTTTTGAAATGGTGCGTTACGCTAACGCTAACGCACCCTACACCCGCCCCGACCGAGTGATATAAAATGTTCGCATCGGAATTATGTTTTTTTAACGCAGAGGACGCAGAGGTTGACGCAGAGGGACGCAGAGGGTCATAACCAATGACAAATGACAAATGACCAATGACGAATGACCAATGACGAATAACAAATGACGAATAACAAATGAAGCTACAGAAGACCACTTGGGTTTTATTAATTGTCGCCCTTTTCCTGGGAGGATTTGTCTATTTTTATGAAATCGTTGGAACTCCTCAACGGGAAGCCGCGAAGGAAGCCGAAAAGCAACTGTTTAGTTTTGAAGAAGATGAGATTCAACAGGTAAACATTTATATTCAGGAAGAAAGCCGAAAATTTGAACGGGTGAGTGAACCTGAACCCGGTTGGCGGATGACGGAACCGAAGGAAGTCCCCGCTAGTGATCCATCGGTTGCATTTCTCTTGAATTTACTCGTTGAAGGAAAGAGCGATCGCATAATTCCCAATGTCCCCCCGGAAAATCTGAAAGACTATGGCTTAGACAAACCCCAAGCCATGGTAACAGTGCGACTTAAAAACGATGAAACCCATGAAATTCTTTTAGGAAAACCAGATTTTAATAACAGTTTCCTCTATGCTCAAATTGATCCGTTTTCCGACAAATCCCAGCAATCTAACGTCTTTTTAGTCCCCATGGACTTTGAATATGCTGTCAATCGCCCCTTATCAGAATGGGAGCAACCTCAAGAGACTATAACCGAAGAAACAGAATCATCGGATGCAGAAGACGATGAATCAGCATCTGAAGCAGAATCGACTACAGAGGAAGCAGAACCTCCGGAAAGCCAAGCTACTCCTAATAACTCTGATACTGAACCAGAAGAATCAACGCCTGAACCAACACCGACACCGGATAACCAAAGTCCGTCCGCATCTCCCTCTCCTGAAAACACGTCCTCTTCTGAAGAGAAAAAGCAGTCACTAGAGGATGAAATGGCTTCTCCCAATGAGGAAATAGAACCTGAAAATGTCCCCAATGACTCTGAAAGCGAAGACATTCCTGCTGAATAAGATCTATATTTTATGGGGGCAATTCTATTACCAGAGACAGGGCTTTAAAACTTTTACATTGTACCTGTTCCCTGTTACCTATCCTCACCACAACACCTATTCAGCAGCCCCTATTTGAGGGGATGACTAATGAAAGCGTACCTGTCATCAATTCTAACTCTGGCTACCCCTTGCTGAAATGACCAAGCACTATCAAATTGGGGCTTGATGACTAAATTCCCTATTTTGTTAATATAGCCCCACTTGTCGCCTATTTTGATCGCGATTAAGTCTTCCGAAAAGTTATACGTGTTATCAAACTGGGGCGCAATTAGCATATTTCCCTGCTGATCAATATAACCAATTTTATCGTTCATCGAAATTCCAGCCACACCTTGGACAAAATCCCCCGCCCAATCAAAATAAGGCATAATCACAAACTCGCCTTGATGATTAATATACCCCGATTTCATCGCTTGATTCGATACAGACGCCAAGCCTTCGGAAAAAGAACTCGCGTCTTTAAATTGAGGTTGAATCGCCCAGTTTCCGGTTTTGTCGATATAGCCATACTGGTTATTCAATTTTACCGTAGCTAACCCCTCAGAAAACGGTTCTGCTTCCTGAAATTGAGGTGGAGTAATCCAGTTTCCGGTTTTATCGATATAACCATACTGATTATTGTTTTCGACAATTGCCAATCCTTCGGAAAACAAATCAGCATCGTAAAATTGAGGTAAAATCATTACCGTGCCAGTTTTATCGATATAGCCCCAATCCTCACCTTGTTTAACCGGAGCTAATCCTTCGGCGAACGATTTAGCGCCATCGAATTGAGGTTTAATTACCCAATTACCTGTTTGATCAATATAACCCCATTTTCCATAAACTTTGACCGGGGCTAACCCTTCATTAAACGAATCAGCCAACTCGAATTGCGGTTTAATTACCCAATTTCCGCTTTGATTAATATAGCCCCACTTCCCCTCCAACTTAACCGCCGCTAACCCCTGAGAAAAATCATGTCCTGACTCTAACTCAAATGGGAAAGTAAATTGTACAGGAACAGCATTTTCGCTAGAAATTCGAGAATTATGGAAACCGTTGTTAATCGTTGATATAATCTGACATCCGGATAATTGAGTAACCAGCAAACCTAAGAAGAGACTGGTGATCTTAAAAACTAGCCGATGTCTAAACTTGTACTCTAACAATCCTCTACCCATGGGGTAAAACTATTTAGGGCTGGCTGAATAAGTGCTGAGGGAGATGGGGACGAATGACGAATGACAAATGACGAATGACAAATGACAAAACCCCAATCCCTCAACATAAATCAGCGAAATTAGTGTTTACCGTCTTGCTACCCCTTCATTCCGTGCAGCTTGTTGTACCGCTGCGGAAACGGCTGTCACCACACGCTTATCAAAAACCGATGGGATAATATGTTCGGCGTCTAAATCTGTGGTAGACATCAAAGACGCGATCGCTTTTGCCGCTTCTAGATACATCGTACTGGTAATCACTGAGGCGCGACAGTCGAGGGCGCCACGAAAAACACCAGGAAACGCCAGAACATTATTAATCTGATTAGGATAGTCACTGCGCCCCGTTGCCATAACGGCTACATCATCTAACACTAATTCTGGCTGAATCTCTGGTATCGGATTTGCCATCGCCATAACGATAGGATCTTGTGCCATTGAATGTACCATTTCTGGGGTCAAAACACCAGGAACACTGACGCCGAGAAACACATCCGCCCCCACCATTGCACCGGCTAAAGTACCACTAGATTCAACGGCAAATTCCTGCTTTTGGGACGTTAAATCCGTGCGTTTGGTTGAGAGAATCCCTTTGGAGTCACACATCCAAATCATCTTCGCCCCAGCTTGACGCAATAGCCGCGCGATCGCAATTCCCGCCGCCCCAGCACCATTAATCACAATTCGCACCTCTTCCAGGGATTTCTTCACCAGTTTGAGGGAATTAATTAACGCCGCTAAACTGACAATGGCTGTCCCATGCTGATCATCATGGAAAACGGGTATATCTAAGACTTGCCGCAGTTTGGCTTCAATGTCAAAGCAACGGGGGGCGCTGATATCTTCTAGGTTAATCCCGCCAAAAACGGGAGCGATATTTTTAACGGTTTCGATAATTGTATCGGTGTCTTGATTTGCCAGACATATAGGAAAGGCGTCAATTCCGGCAAATTCTTTAAACAGCATCGCTTTCCCTTCCATGACGGGTAATGCTGCTTGAGCGCCTAAGTTGCCTAACCCTAATACGGCGCTACCATCTGTAACAATGGCTACTGTATTACTTTTAATGGTCAGGGAGTAAACATCTTGGGGATCATCGGCGATCGCGTTGCAAATTCGACCCACCCCTGGCGTATACGCCATGGCTAAATCGGCTTGGGTTTTCAGGGGGAGTTTGTTCTCGATGCTAATTTTACCCCCACGATGCAGATTGAACGTGCGATCGTAGACATCGATCACCTTGATATGGGTAAGTTCCTTAACCGCTTGCACAATATGTTCGGCGTGTTCGGTACTCGTCGCATCGATGGTGATTTCACGAGTCGTAACTTTGTGGGTTTGGTGAATCAGATCAATCTGTCCCAGGTTTCCCCCTACCTGTGCGATCGCCTGAGTAACAGTGGCTAACATCCCAGAACGATTGGGAAGTTGGATACGAATCGTTAAACTGAAACTGGAATTCGGTGTCAGGTCTGCCATGCTGGATTGATTTCGGGTCTCAAGCTTTCAATTGTAGACCTAATTCCCAATTCTAGGGAAAGCTCTTGGTGAACAGGTGCAGGGGAGATGAGGGAGATGAGGGAGATGAGGGAGATGGGGGAGATAAGGGACATAGGGTGAGTTATCACCAACTTTTGCGAATGACTAATGACAAATGACTAATGACAAATGACCAATTATTATGAAAAGTCTCTATACTGAAATCGAAATAAATGCTCCCAAGTCACAAGTGTGGCAGGTTTTGTTAGACAAACAGCAGTGGAAGTATTGGAACACATTTCTCTTTGACCGTGAACCCGAACAGCCATTGGAAAAAGGACAAGCGGTGTCTCTGTCATTACGACGATTACCCAAGGATGAAGAAACGGAATTTGAACCCTTGATCACACTCTTACAACCCGGAATTTGTCTGCGCTGGGTTTCATCGATTCCCGGTTTTCGCAGTGAGTACGTATTTGAGTTACAAGAGATTGGTTTGAGTCGGACTAAATATGTTCACACAAGCCGTTTTTCGGGTATTCTCACTCGTGTTTTTGTCCCCTTTATCCGGCAAGATGAGCATCGGGGAATGCAACGCATGGCGCGGGAGTTGAAGCGGTATGTTGAGCATTTATAATTGGGGAAAATATGGCTCTTGAGACCAGATGTTCTGCTATTCCCTAGGATTATGACTACCGTATTAAACTTAAAGCCACTGACGACAACATTGACGCGATCGCAGTTTTATCAACTGTGTGTAGCCAACCCTGATGTACCATTAGAACGTTCGCCCCAGGGAGAGTTAATTATCATGACACCGATTGGTGGAGAAGGTGGTAGCCAAGAAGCCAGCTTAATCTCTAGAGTCGTCGTCTGGAATGAGCAGACTCAGCTTGGTGTAGTCTTTAGCTCCCAAACTGTCTTTAGTTTACCTGGTGGAGGCGATCGCTCTCCAGATGTCGCTTGGGTGGAATTGGGGCGATGGCAACGTTTGAGTCAATCGGAACGAGAAAAGTTTCCGCCGCTTTGCCCAGATTTCGTGATTGAGTTGCGATCGCGCACCGACCGATTAAAACCACTTCAGGATAAGATGCAGGAATATTTGGCAAGTGGTTTACGTTTGGGTTGGTTAATTAATTATCAGGATCGGCAAGTGGAGATTTATCGAGAAGGAACAGGTGTGGACGTTGTAGCGATGCCTGTTGTGTTGTCAGGGGAGGAAATATTGCCAGGGTTTAGATTAGAAATACTGTAGGGGCGGGTTTAGGAATTCAATTAAAGATATCATCGATAACCTTTTAACAAAACCCGCCCTTTTCCTAGGTGTAGCCGAGCCATAAATACTGTAGGAGCAGGTTTAGGGATTCAATCAACGATATCACCGATAACCTTTATGGTTCGTTACATTTGGCTAACGTAGCCTAATGGAGTAAAGGTGTCAATTTGTCAAGATTACAGTGATAGGAATTTTGTGCGATCGCTCCTGGCATAGTGGTCAATGTTCAGATCGCCCATGTTCAGCAATTCAGCGTGAAAACCGACACCATCTTCTATAACCTGTTTCTCGAATTCCCAGGTATTTTATTTGAACTCATTGATTCAGACCCAGAGGAAGCTACAATTTATGAATTCACCTCCCGTGAAATCAAACAACCCTCCTTCCGGTTAGACGGCTTGTTCTTACCCACGACGGAAGACGCAGAAAAATCGTTCTATCTGCTAGAGGTTCAGTTTCAACCCGATGAAGCGTTATACTATC
>NZ_JAVJQN010000145.1:0-9810 GCF_040218245.1 Coleofasciculus sp. E1-EBD-02
TGTTGATTAATGCTGACTTGAACGGTAGCGCCAACATTTTAAGAAAAGTAGCCAGGAAGTTAGGTATTGACCTAAATCGACTGGGTAGCCGGTCTTTGACAACCGTAGCGAGAGTTCGATTGGGGAAGTTGCCACAACTTAACGCTGTCCGCAGTATCCCTCACTTTCAGTGAGGGAGCGTCAACTACTGCCGTGCGCCTACAGTTCTCTATCCAAACAAATCTGCTTTTTCCAGAGCTTCTTTAGACTCTTCAACTTCTGCCGCCTCTGGTGAACCTTTAAACGCTACTCGCAAGAAAGGTGGCGCTAAGAATGTTGTCAGAATCACCATAATGATAATCGCCGCTTCTAAAGGCTTACTCAAAACCCCACTAGCTGAACCAATCCCAGCAAATACCAATCCCACTTCACCACGAGGAATCATACCAACCCCAATCGCAAAGCGGTTAATTTGGGGTTGACCAATAAATGTCCAACCTGTAATCAATTTCCCAATAATCGCTACGGCAATTAAGAAGACAGCAATGACTAATCCTTCCCGATTTTCCGGAACCGCAGGATTGAGAACACCTAAATCGGCTTGTGCACCCACAGCGACGAAGAAAATGGGGACTAAAATATCGGCAATGGGAACAACTTGCTTATCCAGTTCTTTGCGCTTATCCGTTTCATCCAGAACCAATCCCGCTGCAAATGCCCCTAAAATCGCTTCTAATTGGATTACATTCGCTAAGAACGCCATTAAAAACGCAAAGGTAAACGCCGGAATAACCAATTGTCCTCGCGTTTGTAACTTATCCGCGATCGCCACAAAGGATCGGTTGAAAAACTTACCCAGGAAAATAGAACCGAGAAGGAAAACAGTCGCACTAATAATCAGATAGATAACGTTGAAAACATCAACCTCACCTGTTTTCGCCAGACTAGCAACCACGGCTAAGACGATGATACCCAAAACATCATCAATAACCGCCGCCCCGACAATAATCTGACCTTCTTTTGATTTGAGACGCCCTAATTCCGAGAGAACTTTGGACGTAATCCCAATACTGGTGGCGGTTAACGCTGCACCGGCAAAAATCGCTGGAATCGCCGCAACATTAAAGAAAAACATTAACCCGGCTGTACCTGCTGCAAAGGGGGCGACGACTCCCACTATTGCCACAATTGCGGCTTGGTAACCGACTTCTTTGAGATCCCGTAAGTCCGATTCTAAGCCAATCTCAAATAAGAGGATGATCACGCCGATTTCGGCTAAAACCGAGACGACTTCACTCTGGGTTTCAAAGACACTGGTGACAGCCTCTGGGCTTAAATCACCAATCCATTGCAGCAGTTTCATCAGTAGGGAATCAGCCGCAACTGCGCCGCTTTCGGGGAAAACAAGCAGATGCAACGCTGAAACACCGACGACTACACCGCCGACTAATTCACCTAAAACTGGCGGTAAATCAACTGCCTTCGATAACTCTCCGCCCAGTTTACTGGCAATATAAATGATAACTAAACTGAGCAACACACCAGCCAGAACAATAGACGAATCTTCTGGCGCTGTTGCTAATATGGGAATTGGTTGTATCAGGTCTGAAAAAATCATGGTCTGCATCTATGGTTTATCTTCGAGTCTGTGAGATTGATAAGTTACTCTTGAGGTTTAGTGACATTAAAATAAATTTAGCCCCTCAAAGCCTATTCGTTCAAGCCGATATACTGAAACGGCTTCCTAAATCCATGAACATCTGAATCTAAGCGAATTTATGACCAGAGTGTGCTGAAATACAATGAGTATTCATTGCACAACCCTAAGTTAATCAATCTCTTGTCAGATCGTCTTGATTTGCTTTTTGGTACAGACCTATCCTTATCGGTCTGGACAACGGTTTGTCTTTAGTCAATTAGCCAAAACAAACCTGATTGTACTTCGTTTAATGCTTACTATAATTATACGTCTTTATGACAAAATTAATAAAATTTACAAATTTAATATTTATAATAATTTTTCCCAATTCTTTCTTATTGTATAGCGGTACTAAGACAGGTTAGGACATTATTTACTGTTCCCTGTTCCCTGTTCCCTGTTCCCTCATCTAAACCGTTAACTTTAATTGTGTCCACCCACTTAGTTACTGATAACAACATCATCGGATTGAGTGGGATAGGCAGTAGACAATGTACCATTTACTGGGAGTTCATATCTCTTGACCACAGCAACAGCTTGGCGCAATGCTTCTGTCCGATCAACGTACAAATTATGGGCAGGTAACATTGACAGAATGCCCAATTTTTGCAAGCGTCGTTCAATCTGACCCGTAGCACCAACAATGAAGACTTGACGACCTTTATCAATGGCTTCTTGGATGGAATTTTCAATCGCCAACGAAGAGGTAACACCCAAGTGAGGGACATCACTTAAATCTACAATCAGGACATCATGATCTGCCATCGCATTTTGCTGACGGGAGATTGCCTTGGATACCCCAAAGATCATCGGTCCACTTAGGTGGAACAATAGGATGCGACCATCAGTTTGATCAATCAGTTCTTTCTCTTCATCAGTCATCTGGATAGCATCATCGGCATCGGTAATCGTCTTAACATCCTTGGCTTGAAGTTTGGAGAGACGTTCAATGGTCAAGAGATTAGCAACGAATACACCAACGCCAACAGCGACAATCAAGTCAACAAATACAGTCAGGATGATCACGCCATACATAATCATGGCGCCCTTAATTGAAACCTGATGCGCTCGCTTCAGGAAACCCCAGTCAATAATATCTATACCAACCTTGAGGGCAATACCTGCCAGAACCGCCATCGGAATCCAAGCCGTTAGACTGGCAGCCCCTAAAATGACGACCAGCAAAATGAAGGCACGAGTTAAACCAGATAGAGCCGTTCTTGCACCAGTTTGGATATTAACCACGGTTCCCATGGTTGCACCCGCACCTGCAATACCACCACATAACCCAGATGCCAAGTTCCCTAAACCTTGACCAATTAATTCTTTGTTCGAGTCATGCTGAGAGCGAGTTAAGCTATCAGCGACAACGGAGGTGAGTAGAGCATCAATGCAACCGAGCATCCCCAAAACCAAGGCATTGATGAGCATGGTTTGGAATTCTGCCGCACTAAAAGTTGGAACCTGTAAAGTCGGTAAAGCTTGAGGGATCTCACCAATGCGGCGAATATCCCCCATCTCAGGGAACACAAACAACGCTACTACTGTTCCGACCACCAGGGCTATTAACTGGGGCGGTGGGAAAAACTTTTTAAAATTAGGCGGCGCAGACTGCAATAACAATGGTTGTATTACTAGAATTGCAACCGTTAAAACCGCCAGAGCCGTTTCACCGGGCTGCATATTCCCAATCAGCTCAGGTATGCTTTGAATTGTGCCTAGGACTCCACCCTTCGGACTCCCCTGTCCCAGAAATGGTGAAAGTTGCAGGATGACCAGGATAAATCCAATCCCAGACATAAATCCAGATACTACGGTATAGGGCATCAGGGTAACGTATCGACCCAACCGCAATGTACCCAGAATAATCTGGAATACCCCTGCCATCATGACTACGGTAAATGCCATAGCCATACCCTTCTCTGGACCCGCCGTCGCCGTCAGGTTAGCGATAACGGCAGTCATGACCACGGTCATTGGACCTGTGGGTTCAGAAATGAGAGTGGGTGTACCACCAAACAGGGCAGCAAAGAAGCCAACTAAAACAGCACCCCAAAGACCAGCTACAGCGCCAGCACCAGAGGCAACACCGAAAGCCAATGCCATGGGGAGGGCGATAATCGCAGCGGTGATCCCCCCAAATATGTCACCTTGCAGGTTTCTAAAATGTATACGATTAACGATTCGCATTAAGCTTGGAGGAGTGAGAGAACGACAGTGTACTCAGAAGGGTTCAGTCTTGGCAACACTTTCTCATACTTTCCGGGAAGAGTTAAGGTTTGTAACGCTTCCTAATATTTCTTCAATTAGATTAACTGACGATGCTCCATTCTTTGCATTTGGATTTTCAATAGAAAGCATAGAGAGAATGCTTATAGGGGATGAGGGGATGGCGCATTGGTGTCAACCTGAAGGGGTGACAAGCTCGCGTCAAAGGTAGGCAGGGTGTGGGGTATGGGGTGTGGGGTGTGGGGTGTGGGGAAGCGGGATGGGGAAATAGATTGGGTATTAGTTGTTTAGTTGGTATTGTCAATGGATTGCATACAGGTCAATAAAATTCGGTCTTACGGCTATACGGGTTATCTGCCAGAAGAGCGGGTACTTGGACAATGGTTTGAAGTGGATCTGACGTTATGGCTAGATTTAGCTCCCGCTGGTGAGAGTGACGACATTAAAGACACTCTGGATTACCGCCAAGCCATTGACACGGTTAAGCAACTGATCGCCAACTCTAAGGTTTCCTTAGTGGAAAAATTAGCTAGCGCGATCGCAGATGCTCTGTTAAAGCTCGATAGAGTCGAGCGAGTACAAGTGCGGCTGAGTAAACCTGCTGCTCCTATCCCTGACTTTGGCGGCACAATTACGATTGATATCACTAGACCGGGTGTGGGGTGACCGGGTGCGGGGTGTGGGGTGTCGGGTGTCGGGTGAGTAGCAGAAAATCCTTCGAGGTTGAGAAATCAGGACGCCTCACCCCGCCTCCTTTCAACGTTACGCGATCGCTAAATCCGTCTCAGTCGGCTTCCCTGGATGAACGCCTTGCTCCACCTGCATCCATTCCTGAAACACGTCTTCAATAAATATTCGTTTCTTCTTCCCACTCTCATTGACTACCTGTACTTCAACGTTGAGAGTGGGTAAATACACACCATCTACGATTTGATGCCCATAAGCTACAACTTTACCCACGTTCCCAGTTGAACGATGATGGGCATAGTCGCCAATGTTTAGCATGATATTCATAGTTCCCACAAGCATTCGCTAAATGGACAATGCATACCATAGCAACGGGTTCAAGTTATTGCAATACTTCTTAATCTGATCCGGTTATTGTTACATCACTACATATTTTTCTCATTTTTCTGTCATTTGTCATTGGTCATTTGTCATTTGTCATTTGTCCTTTGGGGTACGTCATCCACTCAATAATGCTTCCACAAACTCATAACTTGAGAACGGACGTAAATCTTCAATCCCTTCCCCAGCACCGATAAACCGAATCGGCAATCCCAATTGCTGCACGATCGCCAAAGCCACACCGCCTTTAGCCGTACCATCCAACTTAGTCAACACCACACCACTCAATTTTGCCGCTTCCGAGAACACCTCAGCTTGACGCAAACCATTTTGACCGAGGGTAGCATCCAATACCAGCAACGATTCTACCTTCGCCTCAGGTGCTTTTTTGTCAATAATCCGGCGAATTTTCGCCAATTCCTCCATCAGATTTTTCTTATTTTGCAAACGCCCTGCGGTGTCTACCAAAAGCAATTCCGTATTTCGGGATTTAGCCGCTGTGATTGAATCGAATACCACAGCGGCTGGATCAGTATTCTTGCCCGGATTAGCAATCACCTCTGTGCTACTGCGTTCTCCCCAAATCTTCACCTGTTCCACCGCCGCCGCCCGGAAGGTATCGGCAGCACCAATCAAACACTTGTAATCCGATTTATTGGCTAAGTGAGCCAGTTTGCCAATCGTGGTGGTTTTTCCCGCACCATTCACCCCAGTCATCAACCAGATATTCAGGGTGTCTTTTTCCGGGAAAAAAGTGGAACCGTAAGACTCGCGACAGGGTTTATCCAGTAAATCCCGGAGAATTTGTTTCAAATACGCGATCGCCTGTTCAGGAGGCAAGACTTCCTGGCGCATTCTAGCTTGCAGGGTTTCAATAATGTAATCCGTTGCCTCGATACCCACATCCGCTTGCAACAGCAACGCCTCAATTTCCATCACGGCGTCTTGGTTCAACGGACCCTGACCGACAATAGACTTGAGTTGATTGACTAAGCCACGACGAGTTTTGCCCAATCCAGAACGAAGCTGTTTGAGCCAGCTAATTTCCTCAGCGGAGACATCCTCAGGGGTACGCCCTTGATCGGCTAAGACTTTGGCTGACCACAAAAATTCTTCATCCAAGGCGATATCCGCCTCGGCTTCGGGTTGGGTTGTGGGTGGCGCGACAGATTCCGGTTCTGGCGTCTCAATTGCCGTTGCTTCGAGCCGTTTAAGTCGTTCTTCCCGTTCGGATTTCCTTGCCCAAATTGGCACAGTTGCTGATTCTTCAGCCGCCCCAGGTTCAGGTTCCTCTGTGTCAGTTTCCACGTCGGCTATAGTATCTGAAGCCGTTGGAGTCTCCGTTTCTTCAGGTTCTACTTGTTCGGTGTCGGTTTCCGCCTCAGTTACCCCAGGATATTCTGGGGAGGTGGCGGTACTACTCGCTTCAACCCTAATGTCTTCTGCCTCTGCTTCCTCCGCTTCCTCCGCTTCCTCTGCTTCCTCCGCTTCCCCAGCTTCCTCCGCTTCCTCTGCTTCCACCGTTTCCGGGGCAGTTTCTGTGGCTTCTGTACTCTCTGTTAGTTCAGCCTGGGCAGATTCAGCCGTGTCAGGTTGTACTTCCGGCGCTTCAGTTTCAGCTTCTGAGGGCGCTGACTCCTGCTTTTGCAGGTTTGTATAAGCCGCTTTTGCCCAACTCAGATAATCGTCAGCAACTGTTGATGATTGCTCCTGAGTAGCAGACTCACTCTCCGATTTCGGCGATTCAACCGGGGGAGTGGCTGACTGCTGTTCTTGCTTCTCTTCTTTCTCCTCGGAAGAGGCTGCACTTTTACCAACTTGGCGGCGGAACCAATTAAATACCATTGCACCTAATTAGAGATAGTTGTGAGTTGTCAGTTTTGAGCTTGCTTTCAAGGGAAGCGAGTATGACAAAGGACAAAGGACGAATGACGATCCTCGTTCACCTGGGCTAACCGACTTACTTAACTTATATGAACTTTTCTAGAGCTGGAGACTCCGACTCATTTATGCAGGTAGTGACGCGCCGCAACACGCCATTCACAAATCGATGCCCTTCTTGATCGCTGTAGCGTTTAGCCAGTTCTATGGCTTCGTTAATAGCCACCCGATCAGGAATCCCTAAAAATGCCATTTCTGCCACCGCTATTCGCAAAATATCGCGGTCAATGCGGGGTAAGCGATTGATTTGCCAATCTTTAAGTGATTTAACCAGTATTTCGTCAATTTCGACTTGCCTACGACGAATCGCCTGGAGAATTTCTATCGCATAAGCCCGCACGTCGGCTTGATTAGCAAGCTGAATCATTTCCGGGATTTCTACCGCGACACCGATACGGTTAATCGCCTTCTGGGTCAGTTCAATGGCTTCAGCAACCATCGTTTTGGAACTTCGCACGTCGATCGCACGGGTTTCACTACCGAGAAGGCGATCGCTCCCGCGTTTGAGTTCGGCTGAGGCTGTTTCTAAGGCTTCGTTAATTTCATCGGTTAGAGTCCTCACGGCGACTAATACCATCTGGCTCAGTTGTTTTTCATCAAGCTGTTCCGGTTCACGGGACATCTGAGAGAGACCTAAAAGTGCCAGTTCACGAGCAATTCTGCGGGGTTGCATGGTTTTGTCCTTTGTCCTTTGTCCTTTGTTTTACTAGCTCCCGAAAAGAAGCTAGCTATGTACATCAATAACCTCTTCCCCAATCCCTAATTACTAGGAACTTTCTTCCGTGGGTAACATCTGCTGTTGCAGCATATCGGATAGAGGTTGCTCTCGCTTCGTCTTGCCGTATGGCATCTGGAGGGGTACACCCATGGATTCACTCGGTCCAACAATTCCACCAGAGATTAGTACCTTAAAGGCATCTTCGATGGACATGGAAAGATTAATCACTTCCGTTTCCGGCACAATAGCATACCATCCGGTGGTCGGATTCGGAGTGGTGGGGATAAAAATATTCAACATGGTGTCGTTGAGTTTGCCTTGAATTTCACCCGTTGCTGTCCCCGTGACGAAGGCGATCGCCCACATTCCCTGACGCGGATACTCTACCAAAATCACTCGCCGAAATTTACTGCTGGAATCCTTAAGCAAGGTTTCCAATAACTGTTTGAGTGTTTTATAGACTGATCCAGCCAGGGGAATTGCCTGCAACACTCGTTCCCCTACATCCAGCAACCACCGCCCGACAATATTACGTGCCATTAAGCCAATCAGTAGAATACACAGGAGGGGCACGGTTAGCCCGACCAGTAAATTCAAGAGATTGACCAAAATGGGGTGGAGGTTATTATAGGGGTTGAGTTGCTTAGGGATACGGGTGAGAAAATTGATCACCCAATTGGCGATGGTAATCGTCAGCCAGATTGTGGTAGCGAGGGGAATCACTACCAGGAGACCGGCGATTAGGTCGTTTTTTAAGTCCTGCTTGAAGCGTTGGATCACAGAGTATTGACTCTCCTTACAACAAATTCGCGGGTATCCCCGTCCTCCACGAAGTAGGGCGGGGAGGGATAGCGGGTAGTGTGAGGGGTTTTGAACCCCTCACACTACCAATTATCAAGCCACGCATAAACCATTAGATCTGCGAATTAATTCCATTTTTTTGGGTGAAAATAAACCAATTCGCTTCCATTGCCAATCGTAGACGGCAAACACTTTAGCTTTGGGAGAATATCCCCCGACATAGCCAACGTCACTAATACCTGATTTTGTAGCTTTAACCAAATCGGCAGCACGAAAACCCTCAACTGTTCCGTGGATACCTTTTGGTTTTCTAACCCCCGACTTGTTTGGGACTTCAAAGTGCAATTGACGGCGAAAGAATCCATACTCTTTCCCCCGCTTAACTGCACCAGGACGGGTGATGATTTTAAACGGGGAAGCGGTCACGTTAACGCTGCCAAAGTGGGTGTAACCGTGGGAGTTAAAGCCAGTAAATGGGACATACTTGATGAAATATCCACAAGCTAACGCCACTCCATCACCTGCGTGGCTCTCGGGTTTAGCTATGGACTTGTTCGCCCTATCCTTCTCTAGCCCTAATTGGGTTCGGAGTTGGGATGTACCGTTCCCATCCTTTTGCCAACCGTGTCGGACGTAGACAGGGGTGATACCCTGAGCTTGTCGAAGGGCGATTTTTTTCATCTGGGATATTGCCCAATTCTGACCAACCATCACCGGGGAGAAGCCCTTGCCCGACTTGGCGCGTTTGCGTTTGGAAAAGTCTACGTCGGCTTTAACCCGCTCATAACCAATCGCCGTCACCGGGAAGATAGCCGCCAACTCCGTAACTACCCTTAACTCCAGTTGCCGTGAGGCTTTAATGGATGGGGGGAGTTTACACTGTTTGCGATTATCGAACCTGCATTGGCGGTGGTTACGCAGCTTAAACGGAACGTTCCGGTTAATCCGCCGTCCCCGTCGTCCCCGTCGTAACATGGCGCGAGTTTCCATCCGTTTTTTGACCCGCCCAAACGGGAGAATAAGGTGTAGTTGTAGCAGGGTGCATTTAGCCGACTGGACACCGACACCGGAATAAGACTTACCCGGATCGACTCCAACAGCGATTGGCTGCACCTCCTTAGCCGATGGTGGTGTGGTTAGCTGGACATAGTAGACGCCCAGGTCTGACCACCTCCCCACTGCTTTCCCTTCGGACACCCACCGTCTAGCCCTGGAGGGCTTGGTGGGCATCAGAGGTTTTCCTTCTTTGCTGATTACTGGAACACGATTCATAGATATAATCCACTCGTGTAATGTTTACGTCTCTTAAGGCATTGGTAAGGGTGTGTCCTGGAATTAGAGGGTGTTCAGAGATTCCTGAACCTACATTTAAACC